>SCUG01000566.1 GCA_004297645.1 Saprospiraceae bacterium
CATGAATTGGATTTCGACCTCGGAGAGGTCGCACCTTACGTAACATGCGACCTCTCCGAGGTCGAAATGAACGTGGAATCGGACATTCTACCAACGTTGGACCTCTCCGAGGTCCCCAAAAATTTTGATGCGTTTGCCCTGTTGTTTTGCTGCCAATGGCCGGCGCTACGGACCAAAGAAACAGGGAAGCAATGAGCCGGTGAGGCCATTTCACTCCCGCATGGCTTTTACTGGGTTCAGCCTCATTACGTACCACAGACTGTACAGGGACAAAATGCTGCTGATGATAAAAATGATGATGGCTTGTTTGAGGAAAATAGCGGCCTCGAAGGCAGATTCCATCACAGGCTCCATGCCATAACTAATATAAGCCTCCGCCGATTTCCCTGTTAGTTCGATAGGGTAGGTGTGGAGATACCACACGATGGGCAGGCTGATGAGTATGCCCAAAAAGGCGCCTGATATGCCTATGAGCAGGCTCTCCACCCAAAGCATTCCCGTCAGGGTACTTTTATTTGTGCCAATGGCAATGAGTACCCCCAGTTCGTAACTGCGCTCCCGCGTCATCATCAGTATGGTGCCGAAAATTCCGAAAGCAATCAGGGCGTAAAGAACCCAGAGGATGAGCATGGCCCCGGCGGTATCCAATTCCTGAGCTTCGAGGAGTTCGGGCATGAGTTCGCGGAAGTCCATCACTTCAAATTCATCTTCCGGCACCCCGGCGTGTATCCGTTTCAAGGCTTCCTTCAGGTACCCCCGGCCCGGCAGGTTGATAGCCAGCGAGGTGAGGCGGTTGCCAGTGCCGTAAAATTCACGCGCCAGGGACAGTGGCAGGTACACCAATTGTTTGTTAAGGTCGGGAGCAGCAAATTTTGCCAAGCCTTTGATGGGGTAAGCTCCGGCAGCATTAAGCCCTTGGTAGCCCTGACTTACCAGAATCAGCGTGTCACCCAAGTATAGTTTGAGCAGACTGGCCAAGCCTTCTGCAACGAGTACGGCATGGTCTTCATCGGTGAGGTAAGCCCCTGCCGTCAGCCGTGTTTTCAGTCCCGTCATGCTGGTTTCTTTTTCAGGGTCAATGCCTACCACCAGCACCCCTTTGGTGATGTTACCGGAGGAGGCGAGAGCAAAACTTTCCAGCCGCGGAGCGATGTTTTCTTTTTCTTTCAATGCAGCCGGAATGGCCATTGCATCGAATGAATTTTCCAGTGTTTGGTCATCCCAGAAGCCTTGTTTATGGACCTGGATATAGCCTAAGTAATACCGCACCACGTTGTCCACCATGTGGTCCCAGGTGCCTTTTTGGAAAGACGAGAGTGTGGAGGCCACCAGCACTGCTAATGCGACGGAGGAAGTGGTGATGATGGTCCGCCGCCTATTGCGCCACAGGTTTCGCCATGCGAGTTTGATAAACATAATCTTGGTTAATGATGAAGGAGGAATGAAAAATGATGAATCGGGAGAGGGTAAGTAGTCAGGGTGATTTATCCGGCACTTTTTCGGGACGCATTTGTACCGGCGGCTTTAGTCGCTGAGGCGATTCGGCGACTAAAGTCGCCGGTACATCAAGTGTCGAATAATTCAGCCGAACTACTTACATCATTATTTATTCATCCTTCATCCTTCTATTTTATCCTTTTTAAATTTTGCACGCTGAAATAGCTTTCGCTCAGTTTTGCATTAAAATCGAGTGAAAGCTGCTCGATGACAGTTTTTTGGCCAGGCTTGTCAGCGGGAATCAATTCCAGCGTAGCTGGCAAATTCCTGCCGCCGAGCAGTCGTATGTTTTTGCCGTACATGGTGTTGACCAGATAGCCGTCCTCGTCGTAAAACTCCACCTTCATTTCTATGTATTCCTTTTTATCAATCCACATGATGACCTTGCCCCAGACGACGGCAGCGCCGGGTTTGGGAATGAGTTCTACCTTGTAGCAATTTCTTTTGTCCACCACTGCCTCGCTCAATAATTTGTGGGTAAAATCAGTGGTGAGGGAGGACTGCCGCACAAGGTCGTCGTTGGTGAAATCACTGCCCATCCACGACTGCATCATCATGGACGGCGGCAGCTTGATGCTTCGGTCTATGGAGGGTTGCCAGTTCCAGATTTCCTTTTTCCTTTTTAAAAAAGCGGCGCCCTTGTCGCGGGCAGGTGCGGTGATGACCACAAGGCTGTAATCGTCGCCCATCGTCCACGATTTCATGGTGACTTCCCGCTGCCAGGTGGGCCTCACTATGGTCATTTTCATTTCTCCGTAAGCATGGTCGCCACGCATTTTGTCTTCTGCTTTTTTGATGATTTCCGAGGCCGTTTGCGCCGGTGCCGGAGCAGAGGCAAGGAGCATTATTGAAAATGTTGTAATGAAAAAAATGAAGTCTTTCATGGTAGTTTTTTTACGGAGTATTGGGCCGGTCATTTAAGTACGGGTGACAAAATTTATCAATCAACAGGTTTTTCACCCCTTCGAGGGGATAACTTCCATCGGACAGAATGTAGTGGAAGAACATTCCGTCAATGGAGGCGGCGAACAGAAGCGCCTGTTCGACAGGGTTGGGGTAGCCCAAGGCAGTGAATATTTCATTGCCGAAGGCGACGTTATGTTTTCTCAACTTTTTGATTTCCGGGGCCATAGCCTTCAACACTTCCTCCTGAAATGCCAGGGATGTCATCAGTTTCCAAAAAACCGGCTTTTCCAGCACGGCCGCCACTGAGGCTTCCACCACATAGCGCAGCAAATCTTCGGGCTTTTCCGTCTGCGCTACCCCTGCTGTAAACATCGCCTTGCCCCATTCAAAACTCTTTTGAACAATGGCCTCCAGCAGTGCCTCTTTGCTCTTGTAATAATTGTACATCAATCCCTTGGAAATGCCAGCCGCCTTTGCAATCTGGCTGATGGAGGTACTGCCATAGCCTTTCTTGGCAAACAACTCTAACGCCGCATGTTCTATGCGCTCTTTGCTGCTATCCCGCAGGCTCTTGAATCGTGCCTGGCGTTTTGCGGTCATGTGTTTCCGGGTTTATTATACTGTCGAGCGTCAGGTTTTGTCCATCCCGGGTCTTTGGCGCTGGCTTCGCTGGCTTAGGGGTTTGGGGGCGAAGCCCCCAATATCCCCTCCCCCCGGCACCGCCGGAGGCGGCGCCGGGG
>SCUG01000567.1 GCA_004297645.1 Saprospiraceae bacterium
CTTCAAAATCCAATGAATGGCGTCACCGATTTTTCGCTGTTCCCGGCGAGCCTGTCCGATGAGGTGGGCATTCAGCACGGGGGCGGCAGCAGCTTGCAGGGGTCAGGCTCTATCGGCGGCACAGTTTTTCTCGACGACCGCCTTGCGCCGGCATCCGGCTGGCATACCAGCATCGCAGCCACGGCGGGGAGTTTCGGCGATTTCCGGCAGTTTGCAAAACTGGGGTACCAAAATGAAAAGTGGGGCGCCTCAGTGAAACTCTTCCACGCTGCCGCCGAAAATGATTACAAGCTGCACAGTTCATTGCGGGAGCGCCAGGAAAATGCACAGCTCGCACAATGGGCACTTTCGCAAACTACCGCCGTGAAACTTGGCCACCGTCAATCGCTGCGCTCCTATTTATGGCTGCAAAAATCGGAGCGGAACATTCCCCCAAGCAGCACAGAACTCAACGCCCATGCACGGCAACTTGACGATGTAACCCGCATCGGGCTGGAATGGACGAAAACCAACAGTGCCAATGTGTTGAAAGCCAGGGCCGGATATTTCGAGGAGGGTCTTGTTTTTTTTAGCGATGTGGTGGACACGTCAGACAGCCGCTCGCGTACCTTCATTGCGGAAGCGGAACAGGCATTCCGGCTCAGCCGGAAACAAACCTTGCGGGTGGGCGCTCACTTTACCGGACAACGTGCCGATACGCGTGAAACTGGTCAGCGTGAGCGCCTCCGGTGGGCCGCCTTCGGCGAGTGGTCGCTGTTTTTTTTGAAAGAAAAAGGCCGGGTTTCACTGAGTGCCCGGCAGGAGTTGGTGGATGGAGCATTGATTCCGGTGCTCGCTTCGGCAGGCGGTTATTTGCAAATAAAAAACGGCGTAAAACTTTTGGCGGGCCTTTCGAGAAATTACAACCTGCCCACGTTCAACGACCTCTACTGGTCGGATGCTTTTGCCCGTGGCAACCCCGGCTTGAAACCCGAAACTTCGTGGAGTAGCGAGATGGGCGTGCAACTTGAAAAGAAAAGCAGCAGAGACCATTGGTCGGCACGGTTAAATGCTTTCAGCAACCTTGTGGACAATTGGATTTTATGGGCACCAACAGGCCAGGTCTGGAGTCCACAGAATAAGCGGCAGGTGTGGGCGCGAGGGCTGGAAGTTTTCGCCGGAGGCGGCGTTAAACGTGGATTCTGGAGAATGGCCATTCAGTTGAACGGCTCATTCACCCATTCCACCATCCGCAGGATTTTTGAAAATGCAAGCCCAGCGTTGTTGAACAAGCAACTGATTTACACGCCGGTAATTGGGGCAGGAGGCACGCTGACAGCAACCTGCAAAAAAAGTTTTCTACAGTACGGGCACCAATTCACAAGCCGCCGCTTCACCACCACCGATAATGCCAGTGCCAACGCTTTGCCGGGCTTCGGCACCGGGCGGCTGAGCATCGGAACGAGTTTTTACGCCCTACGGAAAACCATAGCCGTGTGTCAGTTTTCCATGTACAACATCTGGAACCAGTCGTACGAAGTAATCGGAGCGAGGCCGGTGCCAGGAAGAAATTTCAGGTTGGAAATTCGCATTTCATTTGACCAAGTGAAAAGCCACTGAATTGCAAACCATCCATTACATTTGCCCCGGCTTTGGTTTCACGCACGCGTGAATAAAAGGGAATCGGGTGAAAACCCTGAACTGTTCCCGCAGCTGTAAGTTTCAGTAACACTTTTTTCAAGATGCCACTGTGCGCCAGCGGGCGGATGGGAAGGCGAAAGAAGGAGAAACGAGTCAGAAGACCTGCCACGGCCACAGAGTCCACCATGAGTAGGGCGAACCTTCGCAGCTTTCGGAGAAAAGGCTGGCAGGCATTGTGCGAAACCAGCGCTGGCCAGGATGGCCGGCGAACGCTGCACGAACCTTCCATCATTTCCTTTCTTTTAATGCTGACATTGGTGCTCACTCCAACTATCATCATTAAAAATTTTTCAAACCATGTTTACTCAAAAAATTAAGTCCATTGGCCGCAGGCCAATTTTATCCGCCGTTGCACTCGCTTTTTTCGGAGTAGTGCTTTTCAGCGCCTGCAAAAACGACAACCCCAAACCTTCAGGCAAATTCGACTCGGGCGTGTTCATCACCAACGAAGGGCCATTTCAGAATGGCAGCGGCACCCTCACTTTTTGGAACCGTACCACTGGCGAAACACAGCAGCAGGTTTATCAAAATGCCAACCACGGGGAGGCCCTCGGCAATATCGTGCAATACATGACCATCGTAAATGGCCAGGCCTACATTGTGGTGAATAACGCAGGTAAGGTAGTCATCGCCGATGCCACCAATATGCAGAAAACCGGCGAAATCACCGGGCTGTTTAAGCCACGGTACATACTGCCGGTCAACAGCGATTTCGCCTTTGTCTCGCAATGGGGCGCCGATGGAATCAGCGGCAGCGTAGCCATCGTGGACCTCAGCACTAATTCTGTGGCCGAAGTCATCCCGGTGGGCAGCGGCGCCGAACACATGCTCATCAAGGGCAACGAAATGTACGTGCTGAATGCGGGGGGCTTTGGCCGGGATTCCACCATTTCCATCATAGACCTCACCACGCGGAAAGTCACGCAAAAGATTGTCGTTGGCGACAACCCCAACAGCTATTCTGTTGATAAAAACGGCTTCATCTGGGTGGCCTGCACAGGTTATACGGAAGATTTTTCGGACCCCAACAACCCCCTGAACACAAAGGGCCGTCTCGTAAAAATAGATGACAAAACCGTCGTGGCATCTTATGAATTGCCCAACGGCGCCGGTAAGCTCATCATCAACACAGATGGCTCAAATCTTTTTTACTTAGACAACCAAAACGGGGGCAACATCTTCGCTTTCGACATCACGCAGACTTCCCTCAGCGCTGCGCCGTTCATCGCCGGTAGTTTTTATGCCCTTGCCTACGACGGGTTCGAATCAGCCCTTCTTGCCTCCGATGCGGGTGATTTTGCCTCCAATGGGAAGGTGGTGTTTTTTGACAAAGATGGCAATGAAATTCGCACCGTTGACGCCGGCATTATCCCCGGCGGCTTCTGGATTTTGTAACTCTACTGGAAAGCCCCTTGGCTGTGCGTTTCACATATTTCGGAAAGACAGACGGGCAGCCAATTGGCTTTCTTTACCGCAAAACAGAGCTATGGCCAAAGCAAAACAAACGGTGAGAACGTCGTCAGCTTCAAAAAAAAATAAAGCGGCTGGAATAGCAGCGATACTCGAATCGCTCTATCCCGAAATACCCATCCCGCTCGAACACCACGACCCATTCACCTTGCTCGTAGCAGTTGTGTTGTCGGCACAGTGCACCGACGTGCGGGTCAATCAGGTGACGCCACATCTCTTTGCCAAAGCCGGCACGCCACAGGAAATGGTAAAGTTGGATGTAGCGGAAATCGAGCACATCATCCGGTCGTGCGGCCTCGCCCCGCGCAAATCAAAATCCATCCACGGCCTATCTGAAATTCTTTTGGAAAAATACAATGGACGGGTGCCCCAGGATTTTGACGCCCTCGAAGCGTTGCCCGGCGTAGGCCATAAGACGGCTTCCGTCGTGATGTCGCAGGCCTTCGGCGTGCCCGCCTTTCCGGTGGACACGCACATTCACCGGCTGGCTTGGCGCTGGGGACTCAGCGACGGGAAAAACGTAGAAAAAACCGAGCGCGACCTGAAGGCCGTTTTCCCACAGGAGCACTGGAACCGCCTCCATTTACAAATCATCTACTTCGGCAGGGAGTACTGCCCCGCCCGCGGGCACAACCCCGCTGCCTGCCCCATTTGCAGCAAATACGGGCGCAAAGAGTTGTTCAAAAAATGAAAGACCTCCTCAAAGAAGCTTGCGTCGAAACCCTCGAAGATGCCCTCCGGGCACAAACCTGTGGCGCTGACAGAATCGAACTCTGCGCCAACTTAGCGGTGGGTGGACTCACCCCTGACGACGGCCTCATCCTCGCGGCAAAGGAGGCTCTCCACATCCCAATCATGGTAATGGTGCGGCCGGCGCCCGGCCATTTTGCGGCCAATGCAGCGGACTTCGAAGCCATGGAGCGCACCATTTATTTTTGTAAAAAAGCCGGAGTAGCGGGCGTCGTGTTTGGCCTTCTCACCGGGCAGGGAGAAGTGGACGTTCCCCGAACAACCGCTTTGGCAACACTTGCGCAACCGCTGCAAGTCACCTTCCACAAAGCCGTTGACGAATCGGCCGGCATTCTCAAATCTGTGGCTGTATTAAAACGCATCCCCGGCATCCACCGCATCCTCACCTCTGGCGGCGCAACCACGGCGTTGGAGGGGGCACCGGTTCTCCGCAAAATGATTGCCGCTGCTGGTGTGAGTTTGACCATCGTCGTCGCTGGCCGGGTGACACAGGAGAATTTGGAGACGGTACACAGGGCCATCGGCGCCTATGAATACCACGGCCGGAGGATTGTCTTTTGACGCACCGGCTGAATCCCCGCTCATTGTAATTTGAACTTTACCGGCAGGTTGAACCGCACCCGCACCGGCCTGCCGTGCTGCCTGCCGGGATGCCAGGCAGGCATCATCTGCACCACCCGGAGCACCTCGCCACCGAGGCCGCCGCCGGAGTCTCTCAACACCTCGGTCTGTGTGATGCTCCCGTCTTTTTCTACCACAAAACGGACCACCACTGTGCCCTCGATGCCGATGTCGCGGGCCGCCGCCGGGTACCGGATATTTTCATAAATGAACTTCAACAATTTTTGGTTGGCGCAAGACTGACGTTCCTGGTCGTCAGCTATCTCCTCGCAGCCAGGGAAATTTGGGCTAACCTCTGAAATGAGCAAAATGTCATTCTCCTCTTGCTCCACAGGCCGGGGCGGAGGTTCCGTAGCCACAGGTTCCGCTGGTGCGAGGCTCGTCCCGGCAGGGTCCGTTGCTGCGATGTCTGTCGTGGTGAAAACGACAGATTCGGTGGAGATGTCGTCCGGCACGATTTCAATGGCGGGCAGTAGCTTCGGCGGCAGTATAGGTGGTGGCAGGTTCGTCTGTGGCGGGCTAATCAGCAAATCTTCTACATCGGGCAGCAACCACCCATCCGGGAGCAGTGCATTGGCTTCGTATTTTGTCCAACTAAAAGCGAGTATCATCAGCGCCAGCGCTGCCGCAAAACCGATTCGCAGCAACGCGGGCCTGTGGTGAAAAACGGAAGCCTTACCGGTGACAAAACTCCGGTGGCT
>SCUG01000568.1 GCA_004297645.1 Saprospiraceae bacterium
ATTCATTGCCCTCACTATTTGTACTAAGCCTATTTGGTTCTGGCTGCATCCCGATTACCCGGATGGCTAAAGTTGAATAGCAAATGTCAAATGGACAAAACCTGGCGTTCAAAAGTATAGCACTCGGAGTGCTAACACCACTTTTTTACAGAAGAAAAGATGCTTCTCAACCCTGGCTTCTCGCTTTCTTTTTCATTTTTTAAAACAATCAGTTTTCAAAACTTTTACCTTTGGTGAAATTTTTAACCGATATGTTTCAGAAAGCCATTCTCCACCTCGACCTCGACGCCTTCTTCGCCTCCGTCGAAATCATGAAAAACAGTGCCCTGCAAGGCAAGCCCGTTATCATCGGCGGCACGGGGGGGCGGGGCGTCGTTGCCTCGTGCAGCTATGAGGCCCGGCGCTTCGGCATCCGCTCGGCGATGCCGGTGAGCATGGCGCTGCGCCTTTGTCCCGGCGCCATCGTGCTGCGCGGCGACATGGACGAGTACAGCCGGCAGTCAAAGCTCATCACCAATATTATCGAAGCGGAAGCGCCGCTATTCGAGAAAGCCTCCATTGACGAGTTTTACCTCGACCTGACAGGCATGGACCGGCACTTCGGCTGCTGGAAATGGTCGAACGAGCTGCGGCAAAAAATCATGCGGGAGTCGGGGCTACCCATTTCGCTGGGCCTGTCGGTGAACAAGCTCGTCTCGAAGGTCGGCGCTGGCGAGGCCAAACCCAACGGCGCTAAGCTGGTGGAAAATGGTGCGGAAAAACTCTTTCTCGCCCCGCTGCACGTCGGCAAAATCCCCTCTATCGGCAGCCAGACGCAGCAAAAACTGGCGCTCATGGGTGTGCGCAAGGTGCAAACCCTGGCGCAAATACCGCCCCGGCTTTTAGAGCGGGAGTTCGGCAAACACGGCATCGGCCTGTGGAAAAAAGCCAACGCCATAGACGACTCGCCGGTGGTGCCCTACCACGAAGCTAAAAGCATCAGCACCGAGCACACCTTTCAGACCGATACCATTGACATGCGCCTGCTCACCGGCCGCCTCACGGAAATGGTGAGCTTCTTAGCGTTCGAATTACGGGGGCAACAAAAACTCACCTCCTGCATCACCGTAAAAATCCGTTACGCCGACTTCAACACCTGCACCCGGCAGTGCGTTATCCCCTACACCGCCAGCGACCGCACCCTGCTGCTCCACGCCAAAGAGCTTTTTGAAAAACTTTACACCCGCCGCCAGTTGCTGCGCCTCATCGGCGTGAAGTTCAGCAGCCTGGTACACGGCCATTACCAGCTCGACATTTTTGAGGATACGACAAAAGAGGTGCGCCTGTTGGAGCAAATGGACAGGATACGCAAGCGCTTTGGGAAAGCGGCGGTGATGAAGGCGGCGGCGATGCGCTGACAAGCTCGTAGGCTCTCACGTCCCGAACCCTGTCACCTCCACTGCCGTGCCCCACATAAAAATGGAGGCACCTTCGTCCACTTCCCTAATGGTGATGGTGGCTTGCTTGCCTTCTTTTTTCAATTGTTCAGGCATGTTGATGGGCCGCCATTCGCGGCCCTTGGAATCCACAATGCCCCAAAACCCCGTGCCGAGGTTTTGCCAGGTAACTTTTCCGGTGATGCGTTTGGTTTTCATAAAAATGAGTGAATGAGTCAGACCAGTTCAATGTTTTTTGCACCCTCCGAAAGAATTACATGTTGTCCCCGGAGGGGGTGCGGGCGGCAAAATTATCAACCGCTTCGTTGAGGCTGGCGATGATGGCAGATTGCTGCTGGATGACTTCTTTCAGTTCCTGCATTTCAGCGCGAACTAAGTTTTGTATGCTGTTGGGCGAGGGCAGGAAAGGGCTGATTTTGGCCCGCACATACCAAATCTCCCGCACATCGCCGATAGGCATTTTATAAGGTTGGTAAAAGTCATTGTCTGAACGAAGTTCTAAACAGCGCTCCGATTTTATTTTATTGAAAACTCTTTTGACTACCACATCGCCACGGGTGACGACGACGTAAACGTAGTTGTCTTTCAAGGAGGTTTCCCAAAGGCCCGGTTCCAAATAACTGCACACCGCCTTGTCGCCCTCGAAGAGCGTGGGTTCCATGCTGTCGCCAGCCACATCGAAAGAGCGGTGCGTACCCACGCGGTATTTGTAATCCGGCAGGGTGTAGGTGGGCAGTTCATCGAAAAACAGGGGGTCGAGGTTTTCACCTGCATAGCCTGCCTGCGCCGGCACGGGCACGTGCACGATGCGCTCGTCATTTTGCGCATCGGTGACGACGGTGAGCAGCCGGAAATCTCTATTGCCGTCCCTGGCATTAAACATAGTGCCTTCTCCCGTGAAAATGTACATGGGGTTGATGTCATACTCTTCTACGGCCCTCCGCAAAAGCTCGATGGTCACGTCGCGGCGGCCCTTCAGCACCTCGCTGAGGCTTTGCGGCAAATAGTCGAGTGCCAGGGCAAACTGGCGGCTGGAGCGCACCTTGCCATCTTCCCTGAGCTTGTCGTGGCAGTTGATGAAACGTTGTGTAACGATGCTATTCATGTCGCCGGATTTAGTAACAGTGGCAGTAATACCATTTGGACTGCAACTCCAACTAATTTGATGAGAGGCTTGGCTCAAATATAAAAGGATTGTTGACAAAGAGAGGCTGCCAGCAGGGAAATTCATCCAAATAAGTTACAAAGATGGGAAGGCCAGCACAAAGCTCTTGCCGGTAAAATGAGCGGCAAGGTAGCCCGGAGTTTTCTCCATAAAATCTTCGTGAGAAATGCTGCTGGACCTGGCGCTGACAAGAATGAGCAAGTCGTCTTCCCGCATTTCTGCGTGGAGCTTCCACCAGTTCTGCGCTTCCATACTCTTTGCTTGCACCCTGCCGGCCATTTTTTTTGAAACGCCTGATTTCACAACCTTTATCATTTCCGGGGAGGCGAATAACTGCAAAGGTGCATTGAGGTGAAGGCACACGTATTCCAGCCGTTCGACGATTTCACCAAACCCCGGCTCCAGGTGACTTTTGGCGGGAATGACCGCCTTGACGCCGGAATATGAAAACGGCAAACGCATGAAATGCGTGACGAAGACGCATTCCGGCGCCTTTGACAAGAGATTGTCCAGCATCGAGCCGAAGAGCTTTTCCGTCGGGGAGAGCTTGGGCCGCCAGCCGATGACGAGGTCCGTCGCCAGAAATTCTTTTGATGCTCGCAGGATGCCGCTCACCAGGCTGACATCTACGCGGTGAATAGGTGTGAGTGTAATTTGCCGCTCTTTGGCATGTTGAAGTGCCGGCCCGATGAGGCGTTGGTTTTGCAGCACTTCTTCCTTGGCGTATTCATCGTCGAACACGATGGAAAGCGGGTACACCGGCTCGGCGTTGCCAGGCGCTTTGAGCAAAATAGCAAAATCCACTAAGTTGGCGACGGTGCTGGGATTGGCGTAGGGCACCAAAATGCGCTGCATCTTTTCCGGCACGGGCGGAGCGGCGGCGCTTTCGGCAGCGATTTTCCTCGCAGCCCGGTCGGTGACGAAAGTGCTCACTGTGCAGGTGACGAGGATGAGGAAAATGGCGCTGTTGAGTACCGGCTCATCGAAAAGCTTTATCTGAAATCCAATCAGCACTATGGCGATGGTGGCGCCTGCGTGCGAGCTGCTCAAGCCGAAAACGAGCCTGCCTTGGCTGGCGGTGTAGCGAAATATTTTTTGAGTTGCCCTGGCGGCGGCCCATTTTGTCAAAAGGGCTATGGCGGTGAGCGTCAGGGCGGTGACGATGGCTTTTTCCCCTTGAAAAAAAACGTTCAGGTTGACCAGCATCCCCACGCTGAACAGGAAAGCCGGGATGAACAGCGCATTGCCCACCAACTCGATGCGGTTCATCAGCGGCGAGGTGTGCGGGATGAGCCGGTTGAGCACCAGCCCCGCCATGAATGCGCCGATGATGGCTTCCACGCCCGCCACTTCCGCCATCACCCCGCACAGAAAAACCAGTGCCAGCGCAAAAACGAGCTGATGGGTCAGGTCGCTCCCCACCCATTGGAAAAACCACCGCGCCACTATTGGCAAAACGCCGAACACGACGAGGACAAAGGCTGCCAGCGAAAGCGCCAATTTGCCCCAAAACCAACCGTCTATCGTGCCTTGAACGCTGCTGGAGACCACCGTCAGCAATAGCAGCGCCAGCGTGTCGGTGATAATCGTGCCGCCGACGGTGGTGGTGACGGCTTCGTTTTGAGTGATGTGCAGCCGGTTGACGATGGGGTAGGAAATCAGGGTGTGCGTAGAAAACATGCTCGCCAGCAGCAGCGCCGCCATCCAATCGAAGCCGAGCAGGTAAAAAGAGCACAAGCCGCCCAGCGCCAACGGCAGGCTGAAGGTCAGCAACCCGAAGACGAGGCTCTTATGCTTGTTTTGTAAAAGGCTCGTCATGTTGATTTCCAGCCCCGCCCAGAACATGATGTACAGCAGGCCCGCCGACCCCAGCAGTTGAATGCCCTCGCCTCTTTCGAGCAAATTGACGCCGTTGGGGCCCAAAATCGCCCCCGCCACTATCAGCCCCACCATGCCCGGAATGCGAATGCGTTGCAGCAAGGCAGGCACGGCCAGCACTATCAGCAATAGGATGCTCAACAGAAACACGGGGTTGTGCACGGGCAGCGTCCAGTCGAAAAGGGTGAGAAACATGCAACGGGAATTTGGCGCAAGGTAAGGCAATGGCTCCCCCGCTACTCCACGGCGAGGACGATTTTTTTTATAAAATTGCGCCCTTGTCCGGTCGTTATCAGGAGGGCATAGATGCCAGCAGGAAGGTCGTCAATTTTTAGTTCGACAAGGCGCTGGCCGTTCGTTCCCTCCCATGTTTGCCGCATTTTACCATCCACGCTCCAAAGGCTGAAGGAGGCAATCACCTGGCCATCGGTTCTTACAAAAATGCGCTCTGAAGCGGGGTTTGGGGAGATTTCAATTTCATTCGCTTTGGGTTCCAAAACCGCCGTCGCCGTGCAGCCGAACGGCGCCAATTGCGTCAGCAACGAGCTTTTTCTGGCAGCGATGAATGGCTTCAGACCTGCAATTTCAAAAGGCCCCTGCGGGCCGCCCGGCGTGACCAAATCCTGCCCGATATTTTGCTCGAACTGGGTGTTGGAATAAAACTTTTTCGCATCCTCATAGACGTGCGGACGGATGAGGGCGGCGAGGCTGTCAATGCGGGCGTCGAGTTTTTCATTGGTGAAATCCTGGAGCAGATGGCAGAGGCGGTTGGCGAACAGTTGTTTCATCGCCGCGTCCTGAAGGAGGCGGTTCATCAGGGGCCGCTGAGTGGCAGGCTGGGGGATGTAGGTAAAAGGCAGTGTTTTCAACTGTTGCAGGTTCAGCCCCATTTTGAAATTGCCGAAAGCCTCGTTTACATCCCAGGTGATAAACTCGAACAGGCCGGTGTCCTCGTTTTGGTAGAGGTAGTAATTATGGCCGGGGCCGAGGTAGCTGTCGAGGTTGGCGAAGAGGTTGTGCGCCGCCCAGTAGGAAAACCAGTTTTCGAGGTTCAGGTAGGTGGCGAGGCTGTCGGGCAGTTGGGCGGACGGTGTGTTGTTCAGCGCATTGAGCAAGGCAATCAGGCTGCTCCAGTCGTTTTCGGCCTCATTGGTTTTTAGCTCGTAATCGCCGGCATACAGATTTTGGTCCCAGCCCTTCCAGGTGAGCGTGCCCTGCGGGTCGCCCTTGAACAAGTTGCCGCCGTTGTTGCCGAAGCGCTGCGAGAGAAAGGTTTTGCCCACGTCCTCCACCACGGTGTAGAGTCCCCATAATTCATCGTTGATGTATAGCCGGGCAAACGTGGCCCCTGGCGCCGGGATAGCGTGCGCGTCCAGGAAATCGAGCATCAGCTTTTCCCGCAGGAAGGTAGGGTCTTTGAAGCCGTTGTTCAGCGACAATTGCTTGATGCCATCGTGCGTTTGGCCGTCCACAAATTCTTCCAGGTCAATTTTGAAAGGCTTCTTCACCGAGGGGTTGTTGTACGAGGAGTTGCCCTTGAAGCGCACCCCGGCATCGGGGTAGAGGCTGCCGTCAATGGTCACGTCGCATTTCATGTAAATCTCCTGCGGCTTGTTGGCGGCGAGGCTGTCCCAATAACCGGGCTGGCTGAACTGGAAGTGGATTTCGTGGACGGTGTCGCGGAAGAAGAGGTCGCCTTCGGTCTGGGAGCGAAGGATAAATGGCAGCGCAGCGAAAAGTAGGGTAAGGAGTTTTTTCATGCAGGTTGGATTTTCGATGAAGTGAGACTTGACCAGATAAATTTGGTTTAAAATAAAGCTTCTTTCCATCAAAAACGAACATTCCCTATCTTCGCCGGTCACGAAATCATTCACCCGCATAATCGAATATTACCATGAAAAAACTCATCCTTTCCCTCGGTTTTATCTTCCTGCTTCGCATAACGGCCTTCGCCGTAGATGGCTTGTGGATACCCCTGCTGCTCGGCTTGCTCAACGAAACGGAGATGCAGAGCATGGGCATGAAAATGACCGCCGAAGACATTTACAGCGTAAACAAAGGCTCGCTGAAAGACGCCATCGTCCAGTTCGGCGGCGGCTGTACGGCGTCCATTATTTCACCCAAAGGGCTATTGCTGACCAACCACCACTGCGGCTTCGGGCAAATCCAGGCACATTCCTCCCTGGAGCACAACTACCTCGAAGATGGCTTTTGGGCAAAAACTATGAAAGACGAACTGCCCAACCCCGGCCTCACCGTCACCCTCATCTCTCGCATCGAAGATGTGACCGAAGCAGCGCTCAGGGGCGTTACCGAAGACATGGACAAACGCACCCGGCAGTCCACCATTGACAAAAACATCGAAGGGCTGAAAACGCAGGTGACGAAAGCAGCACACGAGGAGGTAATGTTCCGCCCGTTTTTCAACGGGAATCAATACTTCATGTTCGTCACCGTAACCTACCGGGACATCCGGCTGGTGGGCGCCCCGCCGTCCAGCATCGGCAAATTCGGCGCCGATACCGACAACTGGGTTTGGCCCCGCCACACCGGCGATTTTTCCATGTTCCGCATCTATGCGGGCAAAGACAACCTGCCCGCCGATTACGCCGAAGGCAATGTGCCCTACCAGCCCAAACACTTCCTGCCCATCTCCATTGACGGCGTAGCCGACGGTGATTTCACGCTGATTTTCGGCTTCCCCGGCCGCACCAACGAGTACCTGCCGGCGGCAGCCATCCGCCAAATTGTAGAGGTGAGCGACCCCATAAAAATCTCCGTGCGCGACAAAACGCTGGCCATTTGGGATGGCGCTATGCGCGCCGATGCCGGGGTGAGAATTCAATATGCCTCCAAACAGGCCGGCTTAGCCAACGCCTGGAAAAAATGGCAGGGCGAAGTGTTGGGCCTTACCCGTACTCATGCCGTGCAGAAGAAACTGGATGATGAAAAGGAGTTTCAAAAAATAGTGGCCGTCAACCCGGCTTTTGCCAAATACGGAAACCTGCTCGATGACTTCAACCGGCTGTACAGCGAAATAGCGCCTCTTGCCGCCGCCAAGGATTACTACGATGAAATCACTTTCCGCAACATCGAACTTTTCCAACTCGCGGCGGGCTTCAACCGCCTGGCGAGCGCTTTTGAAAACAACGGCGAGGCAGGGCTGGCACAAGCCAAAGCGCAACTCGGCAGCCGCCTCGGCAACTTTTACAAAAACTACCGGCCCGAAATTGACCAGCAGGTATTTGCCGCTTTGATGGAATTGATGGTGAGGGAGGTGCCGCACAATTTCCTCCCCAGCTCTTTAGTGGATAAAGTAGTGGAGAAAAACGGCGCCGAAAACTACGCCGCCCAACTGTTCAGCAGCACCTGGCTGACCGGCCCGGTGCAAGCTGAGGCCATCCTCACCATGGCTGACGGCGACTTGTTGAAAGCCATCCAAAACGACGAGTTTTGCCAATTGGCTAAAACCCTCGCCGCCACCTACAATGAGCAGGTGGCCAGCCCCTGCAACGAACTGAACGAACGCATCGAATCGCTGCAACAGACCTACATGAAAGCCCAGATGGAGGTGTTCCCCCAACGCCGGTTTTACCCCGACGCCAACGGCACCATGCGGTGCAGCTATGGCCGCGTACAGGGCTACAAGCCCCGCGACGCAGTGTCTTATTTCACCAAAACCTACCTCGACGGCGTGATGGAAAAATACGTGCCCGGCGACTACGAATTCGACGTACCGGAGAAGTTGCGCCAGCTTTATGAAAAGAAAGACTACGGTGTATATGGCGAAAATGGCCGGATGCCCGTGTGCTTCCTCGGCTCCAACCACACCACCGGCGGCAACTCCGGCAGCCCCGCCATTGACGCCAACGGAAACCTCATTGGCCTCAACTTCGACCGGGTGTGGGAAGGTACCATGAGCGACTACAACTTCGACGAAAGCATCTGCCGCAACATCATGGTGGACATCCGCTACGTGCTGTTTTTGGTGGATAAATACGCCGGCGCCACGAATCTGGTAAAAGAGATGAAACTCGTGCGCCCCAAAACCGCCGCCACCCAAAAGCAAAAACCCCGGGAAAATCCGAGGTTCAAAACGAAATCGAAAGAGGCTGTGAAATATTAAGAGCTTGAGCAAGTGCCCCACCTGGTTTTGGCGAGGTGGGGCACGGCCTTTTTGCCAGGAGGCAGCAGTTGCCTCAATGCTGTGACGTGCAACGGCATGGCTATCTAAATCAAAATTGCTCCTTACTCATACTCAAATACCCTTTCCCGTCCCCAGTTGGTGCTTTCTTTATTGGGCAAACCGTCAGGCCTGTATTCGTAGGAAGATTCTAAAGGATTGGCAAGCAGGTCGAGCAGCCCGGTGTAATCTTTCGCCGTTGATTTCAACAAATTATTG
>SCUG01000569.1 GCA_004297645.1 Saprospiraceae bacterium
CGTACTTTTTCTTCTCGCCAAGTTATGTTTATTGAGCAGGAACAGCTATTAGGTGATTTAACTCCAGAAGAGTATTGCTTGACTCCAGACGATCTCCACTTAAAAGATTTTGCACATAAAAGAATAGCAGATTACTTGGAGATAGCGATAAGAAGAAACCTGGAGGCGAATTAATTTATATTTCGTCCTGCAACCAACCAAAACAAGGAAAGCATGATTTGCAAACTAATAATTGGAGACATTGAATATGAAAAAAGCATTAGTAATCGGTTCAGAAGGCAATATTGGCGTTCCCCTGGTTCAATATTTGCGAAATCAAGATTATGAAGTGATGTCCGCAGATATTCGTTCAGGTTGGCGACCTAATTTTTTAGTTGCCGATATCAACCAGCCAATTGACCTGCTGCCGGCTTTTGACTGGGGACCAGACGTTGTATTTATTCTCTCGGCTATGGTCAGCCGCGTTACCTGCGAGCAGGCCAGCGGGCTGGCTATCGCTACTAACCTGGGCGGCATTAACAATATGCTGCAATTATGCAAACGCGTTAATGCCATGACGGTTTTTTTCTCCACCTCGGAAGTATATGGTCCCGAATGTGATCCGATGGATGAAGCCATCTCAAATCCTCACCCAAATAACCGCTACGGCCTATCAAAGTTATTGGGGGAGCAGTTGGTTGAATATGAGGTCAAGCATCATGGATTACGCGCAGTCAGCCTCCGCCCATTCATGATGTATGATGAGAACGAAGACCTGGGTGATCACCGGTCCGCGATGATCCGTTTTGCCAGCAACCTGGCCGCAGGCAGACCGATCGAAGTACATCAGGGCAGCGCTCGAGGCTGGTTACATGTTTCCGATGCAGTCCGCGCCATTGAGTCATCTGCGCATGTGAAAGAATATTCCGTGATTAATATTGGTCACCCAGATATTCGATCCATTGCTGATTTAGCCGAAATGATTCGTGATAAATTAGGAGTCTCGAAGGATTTGATTGTTTATCGTGACTTGCCTGAACGAATGACTTTGGTTAAAAAACCTATGCTTGACCGCCAACGGGATATTTTGGGAGTTGTGCCCAAAGTCTCAATTTCAGAAGGTATCAAGCGGGTTTGTAAACGGATCAAAGAACGCCTGGCGGCTGGTGAGGCAATTTTTGGCGATGAAAAAATTGAGTAAGCGCAATAATGCGTGTCTATTTTGATACCAACGGTGACATAGTAACGAGTCCTGCCGCACGCATGTGGTTTTATCAAATGCGTGATAATCTTGTCGAGCGCGGTATAGAAGCGGATTTGAATCAACTGGGTCAAACGCCTTATGATATTGCTGTCATTCACTGGGCTCGTCCTGATGCTATTCAGCGTATTGTTGAACACTCGCCGAATGCGCACATTGGCATTATGAATCCGGGTTATTTGGGGTTGGATTTAACTTCATACAGGAAGGCCGTAGATAAGGATTTGTCAAATAATAAGATTCTCTTCTTTCTCGGGAAAACATGGGCAAGGACGAGAAGTCTTTTCTTAACGAGTCCTAAGATAGATCAGGTGGACTATATTCTCGATAATACGGATTTCTTTATTGTTACTGGATTTGTCTGGCGCGATATCTTACTCCCATTTAAAAAGAGAGTGTACCTTACCATTGATTACGACACGCCGGTAGGAAAACCCTTAAAGCAGCATACTCGAATCAGCAGCCTAGTTATTGGATATCATGGGAACCCATTTCACTTCAAAGAGGATTTTTTCCCTAATGGGGCTAATGCGATAAGACGGTTGGCGCGTGAATATGATTTCACTTTACGGATCATTACTCGCAATGCAATGGATCAACCGTCTATCGAAGGAATACATACAGAGTATATTGAATTTGAACTATCAACTTTTGACAATGAAATTCAGAAATTCGATATAGGTATTTGCCCAGTGCTGGCAGATTACACTCAATTTGCAGACCCGCTTAAATTAATCCGCAATCCCAATCGTGTTAATACTCTACTTTTTTATGGTATCCCTTCGGTAACATCGCCGACCCCGCAGTCTTGCCAGGACTTGTGCGATGGCGAAACCGCTTTGTTCGCAGTGACTGAGGAAGGTTGGTACCAGGCACTGCGCGCATTAATTACACAGCCAGAATTGCGGAACACTATCGGCCGTAAAGGTAGGGAAATGGTGGAGCACTGTTTCTCTCGGACTGTCGCAACAGATTTATTTGTGCAGATGTTGAATGAAGAAATTCGCTACCCTAAATGATTGAAAGATATCGCAGGCTTGGCATCCTTGGTATATACCGAACCCTTTTTCAAAATATTAACAGGAGAATTATGCGCTTTACTACCGACTATTTGTACAAAGACCGAGAAACTAAAGCCAAATATGTCTGGCTCAAATATCAATCGATACTCAAAGGCAGTATTCTGGATGTTGGGGCTGATGAATGCCATCTAAAGCAATATTTGGGAAATGATGTTAAGTATTGGGGCATTGGCAAGGGAGGACATCCTGATCAACAAGTAGATTTGGAAAAGGAAAAAATCCCCTTTGATGACAATTCTTTTGATTGTGTTTTGTGCCTGGATGTACTCGAACATATTGATAATATTCATGAGGTCTTCGACGAACTTTGTCGCGTCACACGACGATATGTTATTATTTTATTACCTAACGCTTGGTCCAGCTTTTATAACATGATGCTGTTTGGGGATTATCAATTATCTCAACCCATGAAGTTTTATGGATTACCCATTGAACGTCCTGAAGATCGTCACAAATGGTTCTTTTCAATTGATGAAGCCGAAAAATTTATCGTTTATCGCGCTGGAAAAAACCATATGCGGGTTCTTCAAACAGATTTTGTTGGCTTTCTCAATGAGGGCAGGGGAATTAGCGGAAGGCTCAAGGCAATTGCCAGATCATTTCTATTTAGGCGTGATATAAGTGCTAATGCACTTTTTGCCAGCGCCTTATGGGTGGTCT
>SCUG01000570.1 GCA_004297645.1 Saprospiraceae bacterium
GTTGAGTTTGCGGTTATCGGTGCCGATTTTCGAGAGCAATTCTTTGAGAAAAAACGAGGGCCACCATACTACATGCGTAGCCTGAGGGGGCAAAAACCGCCGGGGTTTGGCCTCCGGGTTGTCTGCCCAAAATCCCAAACGTGCGTTGAAAAGGGTCATCAAAATGCTCAGAATTTTATTGGAATAAATGCCCATGCCGGGGTTCACGGCTGCCGCCGAAATGGTCAGGGCTGCTGGCAGGGTCATGTCTTTGTAGCCCGAACTTGCTGCCGTGCGAACGTATTTTGTCAATTTCGACCCACAGTAAAGTGGCGACAGCAGGAAATAGTCGCTGGCCTTGGCGCCCTTGAATTTATCATCGCCACCGGGGTTTTGCAAGTTCAGGCAGGTGTTGATGAGCGGGTACGGGGCCAGGTAATTCTGGTGGCCGTCCGTGCCTTCTTCTATGGAAAATACATCTTTGAGGCGCAAATTTTTATACCTCCCTCCAGTGTGGCTCAAGAAGGCATCTGACAATTGCTTCCGGTAAAAACGGTGAAAACTGAGCGAGTTGGGATTTAGAAAAAACCCAAAAACATATAGCGCCGCTGCACCTAATAAGGCCATCCAAACTTGCTGCCCCGACCAGGTACCGCTGCTGTCAAGGGTGATAATCCCCGATACCGCGAGGAACACCAAAATCACGATGAGGACGAAAGTTTCCAGCTTCGTGAAAAACTTGGAAACGCCCAAGCTGAAATTCATCAGCAAATTGAGCATAAAATGCAGCACTAAAATACCGCCGGTAAGCCACAGTGCCGGCTCCAGAAAATACATGACCCTATTCCCCGCAGAATTCCAGTCGAGCAAAGACCCCCTGACATCCAGAAATGAAAGCGAAGCAATGGCTTTGAACAACAGGTAAACCATCACCAATATGGCGGCGGGGCTGAGCAGGCTCATGAACCAACTGACCAGAAAGCCAAAGCTGAGCAAAGCGGTATTCCACAGTTTTTCCAGCTTGCCCTGGCCGGGAATCAGGTAGTTGCCGTAGCTGCGCAGGTGGTGGATATTCTGTTCATCAAACAGCTCGTCGTAGCCGTTTTTTTCTTTGATGGTAGTTTGAAGGTAAGCTCCCGTGTAGCCCCCGCCCGACACCGTGGAGACATAGTCGGCTTTCTCCAAAATTTTGAAAAGATTCAGCGTGCGCAAAAAGCCGAGGTTGATGGTGGCGGAGCGTATGCCTCCGCCCGACATGGCGATGCCGAATTTGTTCTCGTCAAATTTTTTGGCGGATTCTTCGCCGGACAGCGCCTTGCGGCGGCGCGTCAGTACCGTTTTTTCCTCCTGCAGGACGTCGTCGAGTTTATAAGATTCCATGTGGTATTTTATTTTAAAAGAAGGCTCGAAAGGTAGGTAATTCAATCCGCCCTGCCAAATGCCCTGTTTTGTATCCATTCCGTTGAACGCCAGGTTTTGTCCTTCCCAAGTATTTGGTGCTGGCTTCGCCGGGTTAGGTTATACCCGCGAGCGGCAAACAGAGAGGGCAGCACTCTTAGTCATGCTGCCCTCTTCGATAAAAGTTTAGGCGGATAATTTTCAGGCCAAACGCTTTGGGGACGAGTGACAGGTTATTATTCACTCGTTCCTTGACGAATCCTGGCTTATCTCATCAGCGTCACATCGCCCTCGTACACCAGTACCCTTCCGTCGGTAAACTCCACCTCGGCGAACCAGGTAAATACCGCCGGGTCCATCAGCTTGCCGCGGTGGCGGCCATCCCAGCCAAAGGCCGGGTCGTTGGGCTGGAAGTTGTAGTGTTGCCACACCGTTTCACCCCAGCGGTTGAACACTAAGAAGGAGCGGATGTTGGCTACACTGCCTCCGGCGAAGATGTAGAAGATGTCGTTTTTGCCATCGTTGTTGGGGCTGAAAGCATTCGGCACGTACACCGGCCGGTCTTTGCTCACCGACACTGTCACTTGGTCCGAGTCGGTGCAGCCGTTTTCATCTACCATGATGGAGAAAGTCGTCTCGATGGTGGGATGTATCCATTGCTCCTGGCAAGTGTCGCAAGGCACCATGCCTGAGGGCGTCCACACGATGGCGTCGAGCGAGTCCCATTGAGGGCTGACCAACACCACCAGCCGCACCGAGTCGCCGAACTGCACGATGTTCTCGTTGCCCTCGATTTCCAGCACCAATTCCACGTTTACCTGTTCAGGTTCGGCGATGGTGAAGTCCAGCGTACGCTCGCAGCCGTTGGCATCTTCTATGACGATAGTGTGCATGCCGGGCGACAGGTTGGGCCAGGTCTTTTGCTGCGTAAACGGTCCTCCATCGAAGGAGCACAAATACGGCGGCAGGCCGTTGGTGATGCTGTCCATTGTGATGTAGCCGTCATTTTTCCCAAAACAACTCGCGCCCGAAATGGTCACATGCGGCTCCGGTTTGGTGACATTTTGTACCACAGTCACCTCATCGCCGGCGGTGCAGCCAAACTCGTTGGTCACCGTCAGGGTGTAGGTGCCGGGGTCTATGGCTCCGGTGGTGGGGTTGTTCGGCGCCGTGACGTTGCCTCCCGACCAAAGGTATTGAGCGCCGGGAGTGGAATTAGGCCCGCCGAGTGTTACAGCTACGGCGTCGCAGTCGAGTTGTTGGTCTTCGCCGGCATCGGCCACGGGATGTGGGTCAATGACGACGTCCACGGTCGTTTGGTCAACAGGACATGGCGGCGTGGCAGTCACTTCATAGGTAAAAGTGTGGGTGCCTGCCAGCAATACCAACACAGCCAGATTGCCACCGGGGATAACGTTGCCACTGGCATTAGTCCAGGTACCGCCGGCATCTGCACCGGTGAGCATATCCGAGAGCTGGACGGTGGTGTCCAATTGGTCGCAAAACTCAAACGCTCCGGCGGCCGTACCTGCCTCCACGGTCTGGCTGACGAACACTGTCGCTGTTTCCGATGAGGGGCTGGAACAACCAGCGCCGAGGTCCGTCACGGCTATCATCGTTATCACGGCATCTGCCGTGGGAAACAGATTGAAAGTATAGGGGCTGGTGACGTTGGAGGCTGTCTGCGGGTTGCCGTCCACGGAAAATACTAAGTTGTAAGGGCCCGTGCCGTTCATTGTCATGGTGACGGTGGCGGGATTTCCCGCGCAGATGGCGTCGGAGGCCACTAATGATACCGCCGGCAGCGGGTTCCACAGCACCGGTGTGCCGGGGGCTATGCCGAGGCAAAAGTCACTGAGGTCAATGCCGCCAGAGCCGTTGTTGGTGCCTGCCACAGCGCTGATGTAATAAGTCTGGCCTGCCGTCATGGTGACACCATTGAAGTTGAAGCCCGGCAAGTTGCTGGTGGCGATGACGTTGCCCAACTGTGCGCCGCTGCCGGTGTGCAGGTAATAAAGGATTACGTCATCAGGGTCGAGTACAGTGCCGGAGGCCGCCGGTACGGCAATGCCCTCGTTGATGCAGGCATCCTGCATGTTGGGGTTCATAACTCCCACGTTGGTAATGCAGTTGCAATCCCGGACTCCGCTGAGGGTGTCCTGCCCGCAGCCGTTGGCGTCGCTAACGATGTACTGGTAGGCGGCGTTGCTGGCGATGGCATTGCTGGTGAAAGTGCTTCCGCTCAAAGAGCCGTTCATAGGCGCAATGGTGTAGCTGGAAGGGTCACCGCCCGTGATGTCGAAGCTGACGGTATAAGTGTTGGTGTCGGGGTTGCAAAAGTCCAACCCATTGACGATGGCGGGGGCATCGTTGATGGTGATGTCTGCCGGGCCGGAGACAGTGCCGGGGCAGTTTTGGTCCGACAGGTTGGTCAACACGTAAGTCGTGTTGGCGGCTGGCGAGACGGAGTAGGTAATGTCGGGCGTGGTGATGTTAGAAAGTACCTGGCCGTCAAGGGTCACCTCCCAAGGTTGCTCTCCGGTGAAGCTAATTTGCAGTTCGGTGCTTTCTCCCTGGCAAATCGCGGCTGTGCCGTTGAGCGTGGCGGTGGGTATTTCAAAGAAAGTCACGGGCGTACCCGTAGCCACCTGTGTGCAGGGATCGGACAGGTTCACCCCTCCGGCACCGTCGTCGTTGCCGATGACGGCGGAGATGAAATAGGTGGCGCCATAGCTCATTGTGGCAGGGTTGAAGCCGAAGACCGGTGAGGTGTTGGTGGCCAGAATAGTGCCTGCGTTCGAGCCGCTGTTGGTGTGCAGGATGAAGAGTTTTACGTCGTTGGGGTCGAGCACCTCGTTGGTGGGGTTGTACATCACCGTCACGGGGCCGTCGCCACATTCTTCCACAGCGGGGCTGGTCATGGAGCCAACGCTGGTCTGGCAACTGCAATCCACCTCGGTTTGTGCCACCGTTTTCGGGCCGCAACTGTTGGCGTCGTCCACCACGAAGCTGAAGCCGAGGCTGTCGGGGATTTCATTGCTGATAAAACTGCCGCCCAGAAGGTTGCCGGAAGGCGCCACAAAATAACTGGCCCCATCGCCTCCCGTGATAGTGAAGCTCACCGTGTAGCCCGTGCCGGTGGAGTTGCACTCGATGATAGGCGGAGAAACCTGCACCGCTGTATTGACCGTGGCGTCGCCGCAGCCCGACGCCGTGCCGGCGCAATGTGCATCGCCCATGGCCGTGAGGCAAACGGTAGTAGTGGAGGCTGGCGTAATGCTCAGGCTGTACGGATTGGCGTTGATGCCGCTGGTGGTTTGAGGGCCGTTGCCAGCGTCGTAGGTTACGTTCCACGGGGCGCTGCCGGTGAAGTTTACCGCAAAGATGGCTTGCTCTCCGGCGCAAATGATGGGGTCTCCGCTGAGCGTGGCAGTGGGTATTTCATAAAAAACAATGGGCGTGCCCTGGGCCACGGCGAGGCAGGGGTCGGTTAACAGCACGCCGTTGGCTCCGCCGGCATCTCCAACCACAGCGCTCAGGTAATAAGTAGTGCCGTAGTTCATGGTGGCAGGGTCGAAGCTCACCGTGGGGGTGGTGTAGGTGCCAATAATGGGTGGCACGATGTTCACCCCGCTGCCCGAATGGAGGATGAATACTAAAGTGTCGTTGCCGTCGAAGACATGGCCATTGTCGTAGCCTGCTGTCACGGGGCCGTCGCCACATTCTTCGACGAGGGCTAAGTTCATGTCACCCACCCCGGTGGTACAGTCGCAGAGTACGGTATCGGTCAGGATTACAGGGTTACAATTGTTGGCGTCGGTCACGGTGAAGGTGTAGCCAGTGCCGCTGGGGATGGGGTCGCTGGTAAAGGTATTGCTGAAAATAACCCCGTTGGGTGGCGTCACGCTATAGGAGTTAGGGTCGCCGCCGTTTATGTTAAAGGTGATCACATACACGGTATTTGCCGGGTTGCACGAGGACTGTATGTTGCTCACCGTGGGAGCGCCATTCACATTGATGACCCCAAAACCGGAGACGGTGCCGGGGCAGCCGTTGCCATCTGTTACGCTGATGAGCGTGATAAGCCCGGCCTGCGCTTGTCCAAGTGCGAGGGTATCGGGGTTATTGCCGAAGGTCACGGGAGCCTGGTTGTTGCCATTCACCTCATAGACCACCGTCCAGGGTGCCGTGCCTGTGAAGTTCAGGGTGAAATCCACCGTTTGACCACTGCCCTGGCAGATGCTGCCGCCGCCGCTCAAATCCGCCGTAGGCACCGGGTATTCTTCGAGTATGGCGGTGCCGGAGACGGTGCCGGGGCATCCTCCGGCATTGCTCACACCGGTGAGCGCGTAGGTGCCCACCTGCGCCACCATCAAAGTGTGGGGACTGGTGGGGATGCTCAACGGAGACTGTGGTATCCCGTTCAGGGTGTAGCCCACCGTCCAGGGTGCGGCGCCGGTGAGGATGATGGTCAGAGCTATGCTGTCGCCGCTGCCGGTGCACACGGTGTCTATGCCGCTGAGAGTAGCCGTTGGGGGCGTAGCTACGTTGACGTTCAGACAAGCCGGGTTGCTGGAGCCGCAGAAGTTGTTGGCGGTAACGCAAAGCTGCACGGCTCCGGAGTTGGGCCAGGTTACTTCCACTGTTGCGGAATCTATTTGCGTGACGGGGGTGCCGTTGGAGGTAGTCCAGGTGTATCCTGTGGGCAAGGGCTGTCCTATTGGAGTTACGGTGTATTGTACTGCGGTGTTCGGGCATGGGTTGTTCGGCCCGCTTATTTGGGGGGTTTGGGGAACGTTGTTGTCCTTTATTACCGTCACGCATTTTTGATTCGAGCACGAAATGCCGTTGCGGCTATGGGTTACCCTCAGGCAATATTGGCCCGGCAGTTTGGCGGTAGCCGTTGAAGTATTCGTGCTTCCGCTCAGGCCACCGGGAGGCCCGGTCCATGCGTAGGTGGTGACGACATTTGGCAAACAATCGGAGCCAAGGGAGGAGGCTGTGCCGTCGAGTGTAACGGTGGAGCCTGGTGCGCAACCCAAAATACCCGGCGGAGCGACGACAGCCAGCGGATTCAAAATCGCCAAATCAACGATGACGGTACTATCGCACCCTTGCCAGTTATCGCACACAATGGAATTCACCCCGCAGGTAGTAATATTTTGGCCACAAATAGTGATGGTTTGCGGGGCACAAATGGTCACTGCTCCAAGGTTGGTAAACACCGGAGCAATGGGGTTGATGAGGCAGTTTATCACGCTGTCGCACCCCAGCCAGGAAGTGAGTGGCACTGTTGTCAATCCCGGATTGCATATCAACAGACCTGCGCAGACTACACATTCCCCCAGACACACGTCGTGCTCTTCTAACGTCGGCGGAATGGGCGTCACAGTAACCGGCAATGGAATGCTCTGATTTCCCCCAAAACAAATGTTTACTGTGGAAACGTTGAGCACCGTAGCGCCTACATTATTCCAGAGGACGGTAATGGTAGGCCCATCACTTGGCCCAAGGATGGTACCGAGCGGCTCCACTCCCGTCCAAAGAATGGTATTGCTGTTGTTGGTACAGTTGCCCGAAGGGGCGGGGTTCATCGTGTATTGCACGATGGCGCCGGGGCATATTGCCGTGGGGCCTTGAATGGTGATGGGCGCTGAAGACGGTGGCACCTGGCAATCGGAAGTGTTGATGATGAACTCGCAGAGGTCGCCTGCCCAGCCATCCACCATGAGGTAATAGGTGCAGTAAGGTTGCAAATTCACGGCGGTAACGGAACCGTTTTGCTCCTGCCCCGTACTCCAGCAATTGGATACAGAGGTAAAACTGTTACAATCGCCGGTGGAATATACTTCTGCCTGAATACCGCTGCCGTTGCCCGTGCCGGCGCAATTGAACACCGTAAAATTGAAGGTGACCGTGCCGGAAGGCGGTGCCATGAAAGCCCACCATTGGTTGTTTTCGATAGAGCCGCAAAACGGGCCGGGTACGTCGCACGTATTGGAGCCAAACGTCTGTCCCTGGTAGCCATCCAAAAAACAGGGGTCGCACATGATGCAGGCATCCTCTGCACAAAGACTAAGAGGCGGCAGGGCCGTGCAGACATTGGTGTTGCATTGGGAATAACTTTCCTGAACGAATAGCAGTGAAATAATCAGGACAAAAAAAGTAGTAAGTGCTCTCTTCATTATACAGGATTCTTATGGTGATTTCGGTAAAATAAACAGACCTGTCAGGTTTGGTTACTTCATGATTGTTGTGAGACAACTCGGTCAATTTTCCAACCTGACAGGTCTGTAAGATTCACGGCGTGAATATAGCCCTATTTCCGGTAAAGGTAAAATTTAGAATTAAGCGCTGACAAGTGATTGACAAATTTTTTGCCGGGGATTTGTAATACTCCCCCATTTTTGGATAGGAAGTAAACTGGAATGCCTAACTTTCGCGATTCTAATAAAACTAAAAAGTATCCCTTCATAAATTGATGGTAGCTCTCTCAAAATGCTTGGTTCCTTCGAGCGGCAGGGTTTTGAACCCTGCGTTTTTTTAGGTTTAGAATCGCAGGGTTCAAAACCCTGCCGCTCGAAGGAACCAGGCATTTTAGGCGCTAACCTCTGAAATTCGTGCTTTTTTTGGCAGAAAAATTTGGTGCTGGCTTCGCCAGTGTTAGGGAGGTTAGCCACGAATTTTCACGAACCCTTGATATACCACTATTCGATTCGTGAAAATTCGTGGCTGGCCCAACATGAGGTTTGGGGGCGAAGCCCCCAATATCCCCTCCCCCCGGCACCGCCGGAGGCGGCGCCGGGGCACACAATGTCAAGTGTTAGTGTAGTATCTAACCATCGAAATTCATTGCCCTCACTATT
>SCUG01000571.1 GCA_004297645.1 Saprospiraceae bacterium
GGGAGCTTGACATCAACCACACTTTATTGGTTGGTCCCCAAAAATCTTAAACCCGCCAAATGACAACCTTTAAATCTACTGACAAAGAGATTGTGCGTTTTGGCTAAAGTCGAGTTAAGAAATGCCGCTGCAATCGTGGGGGGAGCACAATGTCGCAAGGATGAGGATTGAAAATAGTTCAGCTCAAGGTGAGCAAACTGAAATGTGGTGTGTATAGTTTTCGAGAATTAAGCTCTGCTATTCAAAAAACGGGCCGGATAGGTGGAAGAAAAATTGGCCGCAAAAGCAGTGTTCGTATGATACTTCCAGCATATTTTGCAGCGAACGAGTGGCATTCTGCCGGGTTTTCTATTCTAATCACTTGCACCCTACCTCCGGCTCACGAGCAGCGAATAGCCCCCATTTTCTGTTCGCAGGGTCAGCCAATAATTGCCTGACGGCAATTCGTTCCCTGCCAATGGCAACTGAAAATATTCGCCGGAGGCGGCAGCATTTCGTTTAATAGTTTTCAAAATCACGCCCTTTTCATCGCTCAACTCCAAGGCAAAATCTTCGGGAATATTTTCCAGGAATTCAATCGTCAAGGCATCGGAAAAAGGATTGGGCGCCACCTTGAACCTCCCGCCTGTGGCGGAAACAGAAGTGGCATCAACCGGGTCTGCCGTCCATTGGTCAATGTCGAAGGACATGAGCCGTGGTGGCAGTGCCGAGAAACGTTCAGAGCTGATGTATCCAAAGCCATCGTGGCGAAACACAATGCCCTCCGGCTGGCTCGTGGCCAAGGCCGTGCCGAGCGATATTTTGCGTTTGTTACCATCGAAAAACCGGGTGCCGGGATAGTCGAAAAGCAGCCAGATGAAAGTAGCACCCGTGCTCACGTTGTAGCCCAGCAATGCCGCCCGTCCATCGAAGGTGATGGCAGCCCCGGTGATTTGTCCTTGCACGTCGAAGCTGTCGCGCAGTTGTGCCACATGCAGGCCTGGAGTCGCCGGCAGCACATAGTGCCGGGTTTTGAAATCCACCCAGTTTTTAGAAAAAAGGTGGAGGCTGTCGTTCCAAAAGAAAAAAGCTTCGCAGTCGTAGTTGTTGGCGTTGTGCGCCGGCGTGAAATCGGTCTGGTCGCTGTAAGTGAAAGAAATGTAATCCGGTATCGTCTGCCCGGCGAGAAAGCTGGCCTTGTTGATTCTTAAAATCCGCAAATCGGTACGGTCGCCGTCGTTGTTGCCAAAATCGCCGATGTAAAGCGATTCATCGTTTTCTGCCAAGTCTTCCCAGTCTATGTTATTGGCCAGCAGGATAGTGGTTTGCTGCAAGATGGCTCCGGTGAGGGTATCTAATTGGTAAACCCGGGGCAAATTGCCGCCGTCTTCGTGGGTCCAAAGCATGTTGTTGAAAAACGCCAGGCCGGAAGATTCTTCGAGGGTGGCATCGAGCAACGCTATCTGTGTGGGGATGTAATTGGTGGGGGCATAGGTGCAGGAGCCGTCGTTTTCAGTAGCTTGCAAGTCGTAGTTCATGGCCTGCGGGTCGGTACAGCCGGGCTGTGCAAATGCGGCCATTTTCCAAAAAACGAGAAACAGAATAGAACTGAAATACTTCATTGTCAGTAGGATTATGTTGCGAAACTGCCACCAAAGCACGGAAATAATTTTTTAAAAAACACCAATTCACAGGAAAGGCACGGTTTTGCGGAATAAGGCCTCACAGAAAAACTTTGATAGCTACCCTGCAATAATCACCAGACGAAGAATCCAAACCTGGCAATTTTCCTAATTTGGCCACCTTTAATCAGAAAGCTAATTATACAGAAAAACAAGCCAGAAGGGGCATTTTGGTCACTCCCCCTTAAAAACGTTAGCACTATTTTGAAGCGATATTCGGGAATCATAATCTTGTTACTTTTGGCAGCAGTGGTATTTGCGCCTATTGACGTGCCTTACACCATCGAGAGTGTCGCTAAAGCCCTGCCTTTGCAGGAGTGGATTTTCCAAAAAACACCGGCAGGAATCATTTCCACCACCCTCCACGACCACCGCACCGGCCTCGTCAGGAATGTGGAGGGCTATCAATTCGACCGGGGCGACCTCATCGAGGTGCAATTCAACGGGGGGTGGAAAACTGGCAAAGGAGTGAAAGCCGGCGAAACCGTGGCAGCCATCAGCTCCAACAGCCTCGACGAACAAATGGTGCGGCTGAAAAGCCAACTCGCTGTGGAACGGGCCAACCGCGAAGTGTTGGCCTCCGGCCAAAAAAAACAACTGCTCACCCAACTCACCGCAGAAATAAACCTCGCCAAAGAAGATTTGAGACTTCGTAAACTCAACCTCGACCGGGTACAAAAACTCTACCATGACGGCGTGATGGCACTGACGGATTTAGAGGCCGCTGAGAACGCCTTCAACGAATCCTCAGCAACTGTAAAAGTCGCCGAAAAAGCCTTTGAAGTTGGCGCCTCCGGCGAAAAAGCCGAGGCTTTATCACTGGCAGCTTCCCGAATAAAATCCCTCGAAAAAGACATTGCATTTTTAAAAGAAAAACAGGGCAAATATGTCATCAGCGCCCCATTCGACGGATTGGTGCGTTTCGAGGCCGTCCCTGCCGGAGAATCCCTCATCCTGGAAGATACCTCTGCCACGGTGCTGCTCATTCCCGTCAAGGTGCGGGACAGCCGCTTTGTAAAGCCGGGACAAACCATCGTGTTGGAATTACTCGACGCGGAGGCCACCATCGGGGCGAAGGTACTCGACTTAGGCGACCGTGTCGAGATGCTAAACTTTGAGCAGGTCGTTATCGTCAAAGCCATCGTCAAGAAAGACAAAAACATGCTAACCAGCGGCGCGCCTATCCGCTGCCGCATCCGCTGCGGCAACGTAAGAGTAGCCGAGTTCTTAAAACGATCCGTCAAGTGGCGGTGAAAGACGGTGCGACGGTATCACTCTATGACGGTTTCACCGTCACCCCGTCGCACCGTGAAACCTAAACGCTTTGCTTAGATTCGAATACAAATACTTCGTTCCTTTTGAAAAACTCCGGCAGTTGCGGAGGTCTATGGAGCCGTTTATGCACCAGGACTCCTACGCTGTGAAGAATGGCGGGGAATACACGGTGCGCAGCATTTATTTCGACACACCGGAATTGGAATGCTACTTTCAGAAATTAGCAGGAGTGAAACGCCGGAACAAAGTGCGGCTGCGGGGATACAACATGGAGGAGCGTGGCGAGGTGTTTCTTGAAATAAAGAAAAAAGTGGACGAGCCACTCCTGAAAAACCGGGCGCCCATGTCTTTCGATGCCGCCCGGAAGATTTTGAAAGGTTTGCCTGTGGAGAAATTTGTGCTCCCGACCCTGAAATATCCATTGGCGGTGGAGGATGCCCGCCGGTTTCTTTACCACATCTACACCCGGCGCATGCTTCCTACAGTGACGGTGATTTACGAACGCGAGCCGTTTCAGGCGATTTTGAAAGACCGGGAAAACGACCTGCGCATCACCTTTGATAAACATTTGCGAGCAGTGGCCTACCCCACCCTCGATGAACTTTTTGATGAAAAACACCCCATCTTAGTCAATGAGCAATATTTCATTATGGAGATAAAATTCAACCGTTATTTGCCAGCATGGGCCAAAGCCATCGTCACGGCTTTCGGTTTAAAAAAAGTACCAGCTTCGAAATACATCCTTTGCATGGACGCCATTCGGGATACTTCTTTCGACAGCCTCAAGATGTCTGTCGGAAGTTGGCAACTCGGCGTCTTAGGCAAGGGTTAAACTACTGCAAGTGGCCACCACGGTGCCACAGAATCAAGAAACCATGTTTGAAGAGTTTCAACAAATAGACATTTTCAGGCCTTCGATATTCGACTTTGCGGCCAACCTGTTCGTGGCATTGGGCTGCGGCATTCTGATAGCCTTAGTCTATCGCTTCACTTACCGGGGGGCCAGCTATTCCTCGTCCTATGTCAATTCATTGGTGCTGCTCAGCCTCATCACGGCGGTCATCATGCTCGTCATCGGCAACAATCTGGCGCGGGCTTTCGGCCTCGTGGGTGCCATGTCCATCATCCGCTTTCGCACCGCCGTGCGGGATGTGCAAGACATCGTTTTCATCTTTTTCTCCCTGGCCATTGGCATGGCCGCCGGCGTCGGCCTCAACTCTGTGGCCATCATCGGCACGTTGTTCATCTGCCTCATCATCATCCTGCTCGACTCCACGGGGTTTGGGCGCCCGGCACGGCTCAAGCATTTGTTGCAGGTGAGTTACTCCGGCAATCCGGAGCACGAGCAAGCCCTGCAAAAGGTGCTCAAGAAATATTGCCGCCGCATTCAGTTGATGAACTTGCGCCAACTCAGCGGGCACGACGGCGTGGAAGCATTTTACCACCTCAATATCCGCAGCCGTAATAAATACGAGGAATTTGTGCGCACTTTGCGGGAGCAGGATTTTATCACCCAGGTCAATCTTTTCTTCGAAGAAGAAGACAACGGGCCACCTGCCGGATAACTTCAGTAACGTGCGCAAAATAAGATGTGTGTTTTTTCGGCGGCTTCGCCGCCGAAAAAACACACCCTTGTTCTTATTTCGAACACGTAACTCAGTTTGGTCAATTCAGGGACTTCGCTTTACTTTAGGGCTTAAAATTCGTTCACCATGAAAAGATTTCTCCCTCTCCTTCTCACATTTTTCACCCTTTCCGCTTTGGGGCAAAACCAGCCGCCCACGATGTCCAACATACAAGTGGGCATCGCCGGCACCACCATCACGCTTACTTACGACCTGGCCGGTGCCGGGGGCGGCCCCATCACAGTGGCATTCCGCGCAGGGGAAAAAGGCAGCATCAAGCTCGCCTATAACACGTCCAATGCTGCCGGCGATATTGGGCCGGGGCTTTCGGCTGGCGCCGGAAAACAAATAACGTGGGATTTCAGCGCTTACCCCGCCGCCGGTTTCAGGCTCCAACTCGTGGCAAGCGACGGCCAGGCGGTGGACATTCAGGCACTGGTGGACCAGGTTGACAGCGCGCGCCTCAAAGCGGACCTTTCCTTCATCGAAGGGGTGCGGCACCGCAACGGAAATCCCGTCCACCTGCAAGAAACGCGGGATTTTATTCAAAACCATTTCGTGGAGCACCACTTAGAAACCCACCTGCAAGAATTCGATTACAGCGGATATGCCGCCGCCAATATCATCGGGCGGCAAATCGGGACGGAGAGTGAGGATAGCGTATTCATCCTCGACGGCCATTTCGACACGGTGAACGGCGCACCCGGCGCCGACGACAACGGTTCGGCAGTAGCAGGCTTCATGGAGGCGTTGCGCATTCTGGCGCCTTATGGCTTCAAAAAATCTATCAAATACATCGGCTTCGACTTAGAAGAAGCGGGGCCTGGCTTAGTGGGCAGCAAGCGCTATGTGGATGAAATGCTGGTTCCCGAAGAGACCACCGCAGGTGTGTTGAATTTCGAAATGATAGGCTATTACACCGAGGTACCCAACACGCAAGTGATGCCCGCAGGTTTCAACCTGTTGTTCCCCGATGTTTACCAGGACCTCATTGCAGATGAATTCCGCGGCAATTTCATTACGGATGTGTCGTACAACAATTCCGAGCCGCTGGCCGATGCCTTTCTGGGGGCTGCCGCCCAATACGTGCCCGGCCTGAAAGTGGTGAAAATCCACACCACTACCCTCTTGCCCGACCTGCTGCGCAGCGACCACGCATGGTTTTGGTACAGCGCCATCCCGGCACTCATGATTACCGACGGGGCGGAATTCCGCAACCCGTATTATCATTCGCCGCAGGATAAATCGGAGTTTCTCGATTTTACTTTTATGCGGCAGGTGGTGCAAGCCACCGTCGCCACCTTGGCCGGACAAGCCGGCATACAACACGCCACCACGTGGTGGACCGACACTGATTTTTTTACACCGGTAAAGGAAGTGCTGCCCTGCGAGGTCAGCCTTTCACCCAACCCCTCTGGTGATTTTATTCGCATTTCATGGGGTGCTTGCGCAAATTCCGAATTGGAATACGAACTCATTGGCCTGCAAGGCCAAACTGTCACCGGCAAAAAAGTGGTAAACCCCGGCACACCAGAGGCCGTACTTAAGGTGAGAGATTTGCCACCGGGTGTGTATTTTCTCCGGGTAAATTCTGCCGAAAGGCAGTGGGTACGGAAGGTGGCTGTGAGCCACTAAGAGCATGTTCGGGAGATGCCCAGTAGTAGGACTTACTTTACTCGTGAGAAACTCAGGGCTTTCAGCATCCAGCTCGGCAGCGCCTTTTCGGGACGGCGTTTGGTCAGGTCGAGGTACCAGCCCAATTTTTTCAGCAGCGGAAGCCTGTGGGTTTCCACAAATTCGATGAGGGTTCCGTCGGGGTCTTCGATGTAGCTGAAATGCCCGGCTGCTTGCCCCATATCGAAGCTGCTCGAACTCTCCACGGTAAAGGGAAAGCCCATGTCTTCACAGCGTTTTTTCATGGCATCCATGCCGCAAATATCAAAACACAGGTGGATGTAGCCGAGGTCGCCCCAATAGCGGTTTTCGAAAATCTTACGTGGCTTCCGGCCATTGTCCAACTGCACTAATTCTATTTCGTTGGAGCCGAGCAGCTTGGAAAATGCACCACGACGGGGGCGGCTGTGCCGTAGCAATACCCGCCGGCAAATAGCTTGGCCTCCCGGCAAATCTGTAAAGTCTCCGAAGCTGGATTTTTCATCGAAGACTACCTGGTCGTAGCCGAGGATTTGGCTGTAAAACCGAAGGGATTTTACCATATCCGAAACGCCAATGACGCAGCCGAAAACGCCACCCATAGAGCGCCTGCCGGAAGAAAACCAGTTGTCGGACTCCACCACTTCCACTAAGTTTCCAAAGGGGTCGGTGAGATAAAAATGTTGCTGCCCCATGGGATTCTGCCCGACGCTGCCCAGTAAGTTGGTCCCTTTGCCTTTCAAAAAACGATAGGTGCCGTCCACATCCGAAGACTTCATCTTGATGATAAAAATCCCCAAATCGCCCAACTGCAATTTAAAATCAGGAGGTTGAGGGGTGCGCTCGGTGTATTGCCAAATTTCAAGGCCGCCGCCGCCACGAAGATTCATGGCAAGAATGGCGTGGCGCTTCCGTACCTTGCCACCCGTATATGGCAGCATCAGGCGGGCCTCCGCTGCCTCTTCAAAAATAGGGATATTGAAGTCAAAATGCTCCCGGTACCAGCGCCAGCTTTCGTGGACATGCGCTATCCCAAGACCTACCTGTTGTAGCCCCGATATGAAGGGCTGTCCGTTATTCATTGATTAATGACTTTGAGAAAATTGGTTTCAAATGGCCGCTGGGTGGCATTTTGGGAAAGGGCGCAAAGCTGCGAAAATTCCGGGACACCTTTCTGGATTCGGAGTAAAATCAGCATGTGGGACATCTAAAGCATAATAAAGCCTCTCACCTAAACCTCACTTGCAGCGCCTTGCCAAATCCGGCAATCGGTGGCACTCACGCATACCGCCGCCTGCGTTGGCTTTTGCGGGTGGGCTTTGGGCGGCATGAGAGTGAGTGCTTTGTTCTCGGCATTCCTTTTAATTTCACAATTTTATTAAAACCTAAAAGGCTGTGCCTCTTTAGGTCCAAGTCTTTTCTTATCAACCATCTCTATACTAAATTTGATTAAAGGCTCTTGTTCTTGAAAGTAACGTATCCCCTCAAAAAATGCTGGTATTTCGAGCGGCAGGGTTTTGAACCCTGCGTTT
>SCUG01000572.1 GCA_004297645.1 Saprospiraceae bacterium
TTGTGCAAAACTTGCGACCTCTCCGAGGTCGAAATTCCGGGTTGGGCATGTTTTCTACAAATGTTTGACCTCTCCAAGGTCTAAAATGATTTTGATGCGTTTGCCCTGATATTATATCGTCAATCAAAAACTATCAGAAATTTAGTTTACAGCCCACTAATACCTGAGAATTTCCATCAAGCCCTGTTTGAGAAGGTCCAATTGCTGATTGGTGATTTCACCGATTTTATTCAAAAATCGGTGTTTGGCTACTGTCCGTACTTGAAAAGTGATAATTTCGGAGTCCTGATTGAGATTGTTCACAGAATCGGATGAGAGGATGATGCAGCCAGCATAACCCTTGATTTTGGTAGTTAGGGGACATACGATGCAGATGTCGAGATGATCATTCATGGCATTGCCGCTGATAATAACGACCGGGCGAACACCACTTTGTTCACTACCTTCGGCAGGATTGAGGTTGGCATACCAGATTTCCTTCTGTTTCATAATTTGTCAACCGATTCAAGATAATCTGCAAAACCTGCCTCAGCCAACTCCAGGATATCTTTATCCTGTGCCGCCCGCTGAAAAGAACGAATAAGCTCCAACCGCTTCAGGTGTTCGAAATAGAGCCGGAGCGATTTTTCAATCAGGCGGTTTTTGGGAACGTTCAGTTTGCCGGCAACCGCATTCAACTGTTCCAGCAAGTCAACCGGCAAAGTGCTGGTAAATGTGGCAGTATTTTTCATTGCTAAATGCTTTTTATAAATAAGGTCTGCAAATCTAAATTTCAAACTTAATACTTCAAAGGCATGAAAAAACTAAGCTACCTTTTTCTTGCATTAACAGCCACCTGGCTCATTTCCTGCACCGCGCCGCCGGCTGACACAAGTGCCGGCGGGATGACTTTGAAGGACTACTTCGCGCCGCACGAACCCGGCATGCAAAGCGGCGGCGTCAAAGTCATCCCCATCAAAACGCGCGCCGGCGATTTCAACGTCTGGACGCAACGCATCGGCAACAATCCAAAAATGAAAGTGCTGCTGCTGCACGGCGGCCCCGGCGCCACCCACGAATATTTCGAGTGTGTGTCGAGCTTCTTCCCCCGCGAGGGCATCGAGTTCATCTACTACGACCAACTCGGCTCCGGCAACTCCGACCACCCGGAAGGCAAAGGGGACTTGTTGTGGGAAAATGACCGTTTCGTAGAGGAGGTGGAGCAAGTGCGCACGGCGCTTGGTTTGAACAAAGACAATTTCTACCTGCTCGGCAGTTCCTGGGGCGGCATCCTGGCATTGGAATATGCACTGAAATACCAGCAAAACCTCAAGGGCCTCATCATCACCAACATGATGTCGAGCGCCCCACTGTACGCTAAATATGCCGAAGAGGTGCTGGGCCCTCAAATGGACCCTGCCGTTTTGAAAGAAATCAAAGACATTGAAGCCAAGGGCGATTTTGAAAACCCCCGCTACATGGAATTGCTGATGCCGAATTTTTACACCAAGCACCTCCTTCGGCTTCCCCTGGAACAGTGGCCCGATGCTGTGAACCGTTCTTTTGCCAAAATGAACCAGAAGGTGTACGTCACCATGCAAGGCCCCAGCGAATTTGGCATCTCCGGCAAGTTGGAAAAATGGGACGTCAGCGCCCGCCTCCCCGAAATCACCGTGCCCACCCTCACCATCGGCGCCACCCACGACACGATGGACCCCAAACACATGGAGTGGATGAGCACCCAGGTGAAAAACGGCCAGTTCCTCCTTTGCCCCAACGGCAGCCACCTGTGCATGTGGGACGACCAACAGGTTTGGATGGACGGGGTGATGAATTTTATGAAGGAAGTGGACAAAGGCGGGGTTAAGTAACACGCACATTCACCGGGTGACTCCCAAAGTCACCTGGTGAATTGATACCACGAACGGGAAATGAAAATAATACTGGCAATCGGGGCGGGCAGCTTTATCGGGGGCGTTTTCCGATACCTGCTGTCCCAATTCGTACAAGGCAGATTCCTCACGGCTTTCCCTTTGGGACGCTGGGCGTAAACATCATCGGCTGCTTCCTCATCGGGCTGGTTTTCGGACTGGCCGACAGGGGAAACCTGGCGCAGGAATGGCGGTTGTTTTTAGCGACAGGGATTCTCGGCGGCTTTACCACCTTCTCCGCTTTTTCCAACGAAACGGTGGGGATGCTGCGCGATGGACAGCTTATTGATGCAGGAGCATACATCCTTTCGAGCGTTCTGTTCGGGTTGGCGGCAACCTTCCTCGGCATCTCGCTCACCAAACTTTTCTGACGATGGAAAACAACCCTACTGCCAAACTGCTGCGCATCTTCATCGGCGAATCCGACAAAGTGGGGCAACAACCCTTGTACGAAGCCCTCGTGTTTGAAGCAAAGAAGCTGGGGCTTTCGGGCGCGACGGTGACGAGGGGCACCATGGGTTTCGGCGCCAACTCGAAAGTCCACACCGCCAAGCTCTTCGAGATTTCTTCCGACCTGCCCATGGTCGTCGAAATCGTGGACACCGAAGAAAAAATCCGGGCGTTCACCAAGATAGTCGAGCACCTGTTCGAGCAAACAAAATCGGGCGGGCTGGTTACCATCGAGAAAGCGGAGGTCATCAGGTACAAGGCAGGGAAATGAACCAGTAAATGCCTTTTTCCAAACTCAAATCCCAACTCGCCTTGCAGGGCAATGTCGTCCCGTTGCTCGTTCTGGTGCTGCTCATCGTCACGGGTGAAAAGCTGTGGGAGCGTTTCCTGCCCAAATACCTCGAAGACCTTGGGGCTTCCGTGCTGGTCATCGGAAGCCTCGGTTTTTTGCAAAACATGCTGAATGCCTGGTGGGCTTTGCAGGGCGGCAGATGGTCGGACAAATTGGGCGACCGGCGGGCCTTCCAACTATTTTCGCTCTTGGCTGTGGGCGGCTACCTCGTGGCCATCCTCATCCCGCATTGGGCCGCCGTGTTTGCGGGGATGGTATTTTTCTCCGCTTGGGGTGCAGTTTCCCTGCCGGGCAGCCTGTCGCTCATCATCAAGTCGGTGGGCAAAGGGAAAGCGGCGATGGGCATTTCGATGCACTCCGTCATCCGGCGCATCCCGATGGCGGTGGGACCGCTGCTTGGGGCGCTGCTCATCGGGGCTTTCGGAATGGTGGGCGGCATACGGGCAGCCTTCGGCGTGTCGGCGGTGCTGTGTTTGGCCGGCTTGTTTTTATTGAAAAATTTTTCCGGAAAAAGCGAAACCTACGAGCAGCTTCCTTTCCTAACCATCTGGCAGCGCATGGACGGGCGGCTGAAAAACCTGCTGTTCAGCGACATCCTCATCCGTTTTTGCGAACAAATCCCTTATGTCTTCGTGGTGCTGTGGTGCATCAACAGGGTAGGGGTCTCGGCAGGCCAATTCGGTGTGCTGACGGCGGTGGAAATGACAGTGGCGGCGCTGATTTACATCCCCGTCGCCAGCTTCTCCGACCGCATGGAACGCAAGCCATTCGTTGCGGCTACTTTTATTTTTTTCACCCTCTTCCCGGTCCTCCTTTTTTATAGTGAAACCTGGCCGATGCTGCTATTGGCGTTCGTAGTCAGGGGCCTGAAGGAATTTGGCGAACCGACCCGCAAGGCCATGATAGTGGAACTGTCCATCGAAGGGGCGCAGGCGCGGACGGTGGGGGCCTATTATTTTATCCGTGATTTCACAACCGCATTTGCAGCCTTTCTGGGCGGCTGGCTGTGGCTACAAAACCCGGGGCTGAACTTATGGACAGCAGCGGCCTTCGGCGCAGTGGGAACGGTGGCTTTTCTCTTTCTTGGAAAAGGCACGGAGGTGGAAGATTAGGGAAATTGGAAATGGACGAAAAGCGCCTCGACGTGGAGGGTTCCTACAACGTGCGCTATGAAATCATCAAAAAGCGCATTGACAAAGCCCTCCTGAAAGGTACGCAGGAGCGCCTGACCCAGAGCCCGGGCACATCGCCTTCGTATATGCACGCCAGCAGGGGGTGGAGGGGTTGCGGGCCTTGCGGGTTGGAATATTATAGGCGGGCGGTATTGGTTTTCAAAAAAAGTAAAAAGTCTTATCTTTCAGAAAAAATCGCAACATGGAAATTATCAGTAAAGTACCGGTGACATTGACCGAGCGCCTCGAATACGGCGAAGAGCTTCGGATTCCGGCGAGCTGGGACGAGTTCCTGGACCTGCTCGAAGAATGTGAGTACCGCATCGAGTACGACGAAGGAGAAATCATTTCATTTATGGGATACGCTATTGACCTACACGAAAAACTGGCGATTAAAATCGGGCATTTACTCATTTCAGTTTTGAACGAAGATTTCTTTGACGTTTACGGCAGCAACCTGGCCCTTCATATTCCCGGTTTTGTCAGGCGGTATTACAACGCCGGTTGCGCCGTGGTGAATGGTGAGACTGAAAAGGTGACGCTGAGGGGAGATATGACCGCCGTCGCCAACCCCGTCCTGCTCGTGGAAGTCCTTTCCAGGTCGGGCCGGGACTTCGACCTGAACCGCAAATTCAGGAACTGCCAAAAAATCCCTTCCCTGCAACAGGTGCTTTTTATCGAAATCACAGAAAGGAAAGTGGTCAGCCACCAGCGGCAAAACGACTGGCAACCGGAAACCTTTTCCGCGGCCGGCGACCGGGTGCCCGTTCTGGGCGAAGGCGCTGTTTCATTGGATGAGCTTTACAGGAAAGTGAGTTTTATTGCAGGTTGATGTTTGAATAACCCGGTTCTTGCAAGTTTGCAACTTGCGAGTGTCACGAGGGCAGCCTACACGACACTCGCAAGTTGCAAACTTGCGAGAACTGGTGAAGGTTTGACAGCGGTCAGGTTTTCCGAAATCCGGCAGGTTTTGGAAAGCTTAAAAATCACGGAGCGAAAATCGTGTCTATCGGAACGCTTACGTCGAGGTTGGGGTCGTGCAGTTCGTCACCGTGGGAATAGACCTCGAACTGGCCCGGGGCGCTGAAGACGTAAATGCTTTTCAGGGTAGGCAAAACGACCCAGCAGGATTTGACGCCGAAGGAGAAGTAATCATTCGTTTTGTCCAGCAAAGTTTGCAAAACCTGGGTAGGCGAGAGGATTTCGATGGTGGCGAGGGGCGGCTCTTTGCGCTTGATTTCGTCCTGGGAAAAATCAATCGGTTCTATTTCGCAAATGGCGATGTCGGTCACTGTCTTTTCGCCCGGCGTGTCGAGAGTGAGTTCCGGCAAAACTTCAAATTTACCGGAATAATGATTCTCCAAAAAGACGGTCAGTCTTTTGGTAAGGAGGGAGTGTAGTCTGCTTGGCATAGGTTTTCCACGTTCTGTTTCGTAATCTTCAATTATCACAGATTCTGTTTCTAAGTTCATCTTGAAAGAATTTTTACAAAAATAACCCTTTTTTCAAAAAACCGCATCGGAAGTTGCCACGCCCGCCCTCATTGGATTTGAAGGCAGTAAAACCAGTGCCTGATTTTTACTAACCAATTGGATTTTTAGTTAGATTCGCTCATTCTTTCATGGTGTTTTAAAGCTAAAGCTTATGGCACCCCGCATTGAAGTTCCCCATCCGCAGCCGTCTGCGCTGCCCTTGGCTTTCTTCCAAAAAGCCGCACATTTCACCCCGACACCTCAAGAAAAAGCCGCCACGCCCCAAAGTCCCTTCGACCTAAGCCTGGCAGCCTGTTTCAATCCTTATTCCTTTCACATCAAAACAATGTTTTTATGAAAACCTTCAAAGTGTTCTGTGCTACCTTCCTGGTGGCCGCCCTTTTCCTCTTAGGCTGCACCTCCGGCGCCGATAAAGCCCCGGCAGATGCCACTTCTGCTGCCGATACAACTGCGGCGACGCCTGCACCGGCGCCAGATGCAAACCCGGCCATCCCAGATTCAATGGATGTACTCAAAAAAGCATCCAACGTGTACCACTTGCTCGCCGATTCGCTGGGGCTTCGTTTGTATGAAATTACCTTTAAACCAGGCGATGTGGCAGCTATGCACATGCACCCCGACCAGGCTGCTTATGTGGTACAAGGTGGCACGCTGGATGTGACCGGGGCCGACGGCACAAAAACGGTATTCGACTTGAAGCCAGGTATGGGATTTATTTTCGGTCCTGAAGCCCACTCTGCTGTCAACCCTGGAAAAACAACAGTGAAGATAGCTTTCGTGGAGGTGAGACGACCAAGATAACACAACTCTTATGGCCCTCCATTCTCCGGACTACTGCCAAGCTGCTTCCGGGCGTGGAGCGCCACTTCACCTTTCACTTTTTAAAAACGAAAGAACATGAAAAAACTGATTTTTCTTCTCTACGGAATTGTTTCCTACTTAGTCTTCTTCGCCACTTTCCTGTATGCCATTGGGTTCGTGGGGAACCTGGTGGTGCCAAAGGGCATTGACGGAGACCCTGCCGTTGCCGTACCATTCGGGCAGGCCCTGCTCATCAATGCCATCCTGCTCGGTATTTTTGCCGTGCAGCACAGCGTGATGGCGAGGCCGGGCTTCAAAAGCTGGTGGACGAACATCGTCCCCAAAGAGATTGAACGGAGTACTTACGTGCTGATTGCCAGCCTCCTGTTGCTGCTGATTTTTTGGAAATGGGAACCCATGGGCGGCGACATTTGGAATGTGGAAGACCAAAGTTGGAGCACTGTTTTGTGTGTCATCTTCTTCCTCGGCTGGGGCATCGTGCTGGTTTCGACTTTTTTAATCAACCACTTCGACCTGTTTGGCTTGCGGCAGGTGTGGCTGCAATGGAAGGGGCAGCCTTATACGCACCCCCAGTTCAGCACGAAGATGTTTTACAAATGGGTGCGGCACCCGATTATGTTCGGCTTCATGGTTGGCTTTTGGGCCACTCCCCACATGACGGTGGCGCATTTGGTGTTTGCCATTGCCACCACGGCTTACATGCTGCTGGCTATCACTATGTTCGAGGAAAAAGACTTAGTCGCTTTCCACGGCGATGCTTACCGGGAGTACCAGAAAAGGGTCTCGATGATTATCCCGATGCCGCCGAAAAAAGTCTCCTGAGTTGTCTGGTGGACCGGCTTAGATATGGTTTGTTTCAAGGCGTCCTTTTAATCAATTTAGAAGGGCGCCTTGAACTTATGAACGGATGGGTTACATTTACCCGCTGTGCCTTCGCCGGGTCAGGGTCGGAGAGGAGTTGGGGCAGGATGGTTGGCACGATTTGCCACGATACGCCGAAGGGGTCTTTCAGCCAGCCGCATTGGCTTTCCGCCCCGCCGTCTGCGGTGAGTTTTTTCCAAAAAAAGTCCACCTCGTCCTGTCCCTCGCAGTTGACCACAAAAGACACGGCTTCGTTGAAGGTATAAGGCATATCCATCGGGTTGTCCATGACCATGAAGGTCTGGTGGTGGAGGCGAAACTGGGCGTGTTTCACCGTGCCTTCCGGCCCCTCCTCCCCGGCGCCGTAGTGCAGGATGCCGTCAACAGAGGAGCCGCCGAACAGCCCGGTGTACAGCCGCAAAGCCGCTTCCGCCTTGCCCCGCTGTGCTCCGGTAAAAAGTAGCGAAGGCGTAAATTTTTGCCCTCCCACGTCTTCCAGTTTGCCAAAAGAAATCTGCCAGGACAGCCCGTAGCGGTCTTGCACCCAGCCGTATTTTTCGCTCCAGGGATACTTGTCAAGCGGCATCAGCGCCGTGCCGCCGTCGGAGAGGGCCTGCCATACGGCATTGGTTTCTGCCTCCGTTTCGCAGATGACGTAAAAGGAAACGGAGGGGTTGAATGGGAACAGGGGGCCGCCATTGAGGGCATTGAACCGCTGCCCGTCGAGCGAAAAATCCACGACCATGACCGCCTCGCCGTTGCGCATGGTGCCTTCGATTTTCGAGTTTTTGAAAACGGAAACGTAGAAGTTGGCAGCCTCTTGGGCCTGGTTGTCGAACCAGAGGAAAGGGGTGATTTTTTGCATTGTTGCCATAATTAAAATTTTATGCTTGTTGATAGTACCTGTCGTTTTATGCTTAGCAGGGTGAGTTCTTTTTACTTCTCCGCACAATTGAACATCCATTGCACCCCGAACTTGTCGGCGCAACTGCCAAAGTAGTCGCCCCAAAACATATCCTGGAGTTCCATTTCCACCTTGCCGCCCGCTGAGAGTGCATCGAACAGCCGCTGGGTTTCCACTCGCGTATCCGGGTGGAGGCTGATGTAAACGTTGTTGCCGAAATTGACCTTAAAGCCCATGCTTTCAGGTGCATCCGTGCCCATCAGCAAGTGCCCGCCGGGGATGGGCAGGGCTATGTGCATCACGAGGTTTTTATCTTCCTCCGCCATTGGCGGGGCGCCTTGCTGAGGGGGCACGCTGCCGAAACGGTGGATGCCGCCCATGAACTCGCCGCCGAAGACGGACTTGTAAAAGTTGAATGCTTCCTCCGTGTTGCGGGGGAAATTGAGGTAAGTGCTGATTCTTGCCATGTTTCGAGATTTTTAAGTGTTGAAATATTGGTTATGTCATACCTTTTTGGATGGAAAGTTTCGGGCTATTTTCTTGCTGCCTTTCCTAAATTTTCCGCCACCCTGAACCGCACGATGCGGGCAATCAAATCCAGTGGTACCGGCTGGCTGAGGGGGAATTGCACCGAGCCTTTGCCTTGCTTGTACGCAGCAAGCTCCTTTGCAAAAGCCTCGTGCCCCGTTGGCGTGGCATAGAAACCGATGTGGTTTTTGAAGGCTGCGAAATAGACCAGAGGGCCGTTCAGCTTGTAGGCGGGCATCGCATAAGCTATAGTTTCAGATGCTTTCGGAGCGGCGGCCATGATGGTTGCCCGGACTTGCTTTAAAATCAGTTGGACCTCTTTTGGGAAACCAGCGATGTACAAGTCAATATTTTTTGCCTTTTCCATTTCCAGGATTTCTATGGTTTTTGTTTTAAATTCAGTCCTCGCAAAGGTAAATTGTTTTAAAAAATAAAAAAGGAAACTTAAAAAAACTTTTTTGTTTCTAATTTTCTTTGAGTAACTGTTTACGCGGTCTCTTTTGCGCAAACAGTTACCATTCGCTTACAATCGTTCACCTTTCGCCACTTTCAAGGCAAACTGCGCCTTATTGAATGTGGCAACAGCATCCAAAAAGTCCATCTGCCCTTGCAAGTACATCTGTTGCGCCTGAAAAATCTCGAAAGGCCGGGCAGTACCCAATTTTTGCCGCTCGATGCTTTGGTTGAGGACTTCGCCGGTCAATTTGAGGGCTTCTTTCGCTAACTGGATTTGCTCTTTTCCGATGAGCAATTGCTGGCGGGCACTGGCGATTTCCTCATTGATTTGGGCGTGCAGTTGTTCGGACTTGATTTCCTGCATTTTGATTTGGCTGTCAAATTCTTTCAAATCGCCACCGAAAAACAGCCGGCCCAACGGGATATTCCATTGGAAAGAAGCATTGAACATCCCGGTCGGGTACAGTTGCCGGGTTTCGGGGAATTGGGCAGGAAACATCGGGCTGACCGCACCATTTATCCTCCCAAAATAAGAACTATAAGTGCCGGTGCGGTCAAATGGCTCCGAATGTCAATGGCTCCGAAAAGAGCTGTAAGAATTTTAGGATTGACATTCTGGCTGTAAGGTTTTTTCAGGACTATTTTTGTGACTGTAAAACTATAGCCGGACTCTCTATTATCCTGTAAAGTTTTTTCAGGACGACACATTACCACTATAACCTCCCAAATAAGCGCTAAAACTGCCACCTCACCAAAGCGCTATTGGGGCCGCCGTAAAAGCTGAGGCCCTTTTCCTTCCATTTATTGCTTTTGTGCAACCGCGGGATGAAATACCCGGTCAGGGCGCCCACGGCATAGCCGGCGGCCACATCCGTCGGGAAGTGTTTGCCTCCTTTCACGCGCAGGTATGCAGTGACGGCAGGCAGGGTGGCAGCCAGCCCCCAAACGGCGGGCCGCCACTTGCTTTCGGGGTGAAAGTCAGCGTAAATTCTGGCGGTGAGAAAGCTCGTGCCTGCGACCAGTGCTACGTGGCCGGAAAAGAAAGAATACCGGGCATTTATGCTTGTTTTATCGCTCAGGGGTACGTCCTCGTTGTACACGTAAGGGCGCGACCTCAGCACCAAATTTTTTGTCAGCATCGTCAGGCCACTGGTGATGGCGCTGGTCTCGAAGGCCATGACGGCTATTTGTCCCAACTCTTTTTTCGAGCGATGGTCAGCCAGAAAAACCAGCGGCAAGAACTGCGAGCCGTACAAAAAATAGTTGCTCGCCTTGTGCGCCTGGCCCGACGAGTTACCGGTTGCACCGCGGTCAAATGAGTTCACATCCCGGCGGTCGGCCGCCGCGATGGCCTCTAATGAAAGTGGCTCCACCCCATTGCTTATTAAAAATGCACCAGCTAAGGTGCCGAGGCCAAGGGTGGTGAGAGTGGCCTCTTTTTTCCAGTCGAGCTGATACGGCGACTGGCAAAAAACGGATGGTGCCACCAACAGGCAAAGGAAGAAAAGGGATGGATGGTTACGCATGGTAAATGAAGATTTGGATTTGTGTGAAAATGAATTTGAGATACGGCAAGTTGCAAAACAACTCCACCAGGGAACGGGTTGTGCGGGGAAGCCGGATACCACGGATTTACAACCAAATAGCCAATTGCCCCGATATATTTTGCGAAGGTATTCCAGGGAATACTATCTTAGCCGCAACTTACTTTCACAACAACCGGACAAATCTATGATAAAGAAGTTTTACCCGCTCACCTGCATACTGCTGACCCTGCCGTTCCTCCTTTTTTCTCAAAAAATAGACGTCAAAATACTCGGCGGCATGAAGCCCCGCAACATCGGCCCGGCGGGCATGTCGGGCCGGGTGACGGCCATTGACGTGGTTCTCAATACGCCTGAAGTAATTTACGCCGGCACGGCGAGCGGTGGCATCTGGCGCAGTACCAGCGGCGGCATTGACTGGGCCCCCGTATTCGATGACGCACCGGTGCAGTCTATCGGTTCCCTGAAAATCAACCAACGCAACCCCGACGAAATCTGGGTGGGCACGGGCGAAGGCAACCCCCGCAACTCGCAAAACAGCGGCGAAGGAGTTTTTAAAACCATTGACGGCGGCAAAACCTGGAAGCTCATGGGGCTGGAAAAAACCCACACCATCCACCGCATCATCATCCACCGTGACGACCCAAACACGGTCTTCGCCGCCGCACTTGGCTCGGCATGGGGCACCAACCCCGACCGCGGCGTTTTCAAAACCACCGACGGCGGCAAGTCCTGGCGCAAGGTGCTTTTTGTCAACGACAGCACCGGCTGCGCCGAATTAGTCGTTGACCCCACCAACCCCAACAAACTCATCGCCGCAATGTGGGAGTATGGCCGCAAACCCTGGACGTTCAACTCCGGCGGCAAAGGCTCTGGCATCTACGTGAGCTTCGACGGCGGCGAAACCTGGGAACAACGCACCGAAAAAGACGGCCTGCCCAAAGGCATCCTCGGCCGCTGCGGCCTCGCCATTGCTCCATCTAACCCCCACATCGTATATGCCTTGGTGGAAGCCGGAGAAAACGCTTTTTACAAAAGCACCGACGGCGGCTTCAAATGGTTTAAAACTTCTACCGATGACAACATCGGCGACCGTCCGTTTTACTATTTTGAAATCTATGTGGACCCGAAAAATGAAAACCGCATTTACAGCATCCACAGCACACTGACCAAAAGCGAAGACGGCGGCAAAACTTTCGAACCCTGGGTCGGCTGGAAGGTACACCCCGACCACCACGCCCTTTGGGTTAGCCCCGTCAACCCCGATTACATCATCGAAGGCAACGACGGCGGCTTGAACATTACCCACGACCGGGGCCAAACATGGCGCTTCGCCGAAAACATCCCCGCCGGCCAGTTTTACCATATCAATTACGACATGAACATCCCGTACCGCGTCTGCGGCGGCATGCAGGACAATGGCTCATGGGTAGGGCCGTCCTCCATCTGGAAGAACGGCGGCATCCGCAACTCCGACTGGCAGGAAATCTATTTCGGCGATGGCTTCGATACCGCCATCCGCCCCGATGACGGCCGTTATTCCTTCGCCATGTCGCAGGGCGGCAACATCGGCTACATAGATATGGAAACGGGCTACACCAAAGACATCCAGCCCGTGCATCCCGACGGCATAAAACTCCGATTCAACTGGAATGCGGGCTTCGCCCAAAACCCCTTCCACCCCTGCGGCATCTACTTTGGCAGCCAGTTTTTACATAAAAGCTCCGACTGTGGCGACTCCTGGGAAATCATCAGCCCCGACCTCACCACCAACGACTCCACAAAACAGCACCAGGACAAAAGCGGCGGCCTCACCACTGACGCCACCACCGCCGAAAACTACACCACCATCATTGCCATAGCACCCAGCCCGATGGACGAAAACGTCCTTTGGGTGGGCACCGACGACGGCAACGTACAAGTAACCCGCGACGGTGGCAAGACCTGGACAAACGTAGCTCCCAACCTCACCGGCAGCAACCCCGGCTCGTGGATTCCATACATCGAGGCAAGCCAGAAACGCGCAGGCGAAGCATTCGTCGTAGTGAGCGACTACCGTCGCAACGACTGGCGCCCCTTCGTCTATTTCACCCATGACTATGGCGCCACCTTTAAAAGAATTGTGGATGAAACGCAGGTCAGCGGCCACGCCCTGTCCATTGTGCAAGACCCACAGGTGGACAGCCTGCTGTGGCTCGGCACCGACTTCGGCCTCTATTTCACCATTGATTTTGGTAAAAACTGGAACAAGTGGACCAATGGCTTCCCCTCCGTCACCACCACCGACCTCAAGATTCACCCCCGCGACAACGACCTCATCATCGCCACTTTTGGCCGGGCCGTGTGGATTCTCGACGACATACGCCCCATCCGGGAAATCGCCCGCACCCACGGCAAAGTACTCAGCGAGCCTTTCAAAGTCTTCCCGGCGCCCGATGCCTGGCTCGCCGAATATCGCTCGGTGGAAGGCACGCGCTTCGCCGCCGACGCCATATACTCCGCCAACAACCGCAGCCCCATGGGCGCTCTTACCTGTTGGGTGAAACCTCCGGAAAAGAAAGAAATGCCGGAGGACAAGAAGGCTAAAAATAAAGGCAAGGCCGCTGAAAAAGAGAAAGCGCCAAAAGAAGAAACGGCCAAGACCGAAGAACCGGAAATTGCCGCAGGCAAAGAGGAACAGGAAGAAGGCGGCGAAGGCAAAGGACCCCGGAAACTGAAAAAGAACGAGGTGCTGGTGCAGGTTTTCAACGAGGCCGGCGACACCATCCGCACCTTCACTAATGAGGTGGACACAGGCATCGTCAGGGTATGGTGGAACCTGCGGCAGGACGGCGTGCGCTTCCCCTCGCGCCGCCAGCCCAAGCCAGGCGACTACCCGCCCGCCGGCCACGAGGTGTTGCCGGGTACGTACAAATTAGTGCTCACTCATGGTGAGTACCGCGACAGTACCACCCTCACCGTCAACGACGACCCGCGCATGGGCTTCCGCTATGAAAAAATGAAAGCCAAACACGCCGCTTACGACGATTTTTATAAAATCGTGGAAAAAGCCACAGCAGGTTTCGACCGCCTGCAAGACGCCAAAAAAACTATAAAATTGGTGGACACCGCCATCGAAAATGTCCCCGACAGCCTAAAAAAAGAGATTTCAAAAATGGGGAAATCAATACTGGACAGTATCGCCAACTTAGAAAAACGCTACATGTTGCCCGAAGGCCTGAAAGGCATTCAA
>SCUG01000573.1 GCA_004297645.1 Saprospiraceae bacterium
GCCTTCAATTCTACGATGACGGTATCATTTACAACTAAATCCGCTCTAAAATCGCCGATGAGCTCACCGCAAAAGTACACCTCAACGGGCTGTTGCCGAACGGCTTTCATCCCGCTTCGGGTCAATTGTATCTCAAGCGCTTTTTCATACACCGATTCCAAAAAACCATGTCCCAATTCATTGTACACAAAATAGGCGGCTTCAATCACTTTTCCAGTAACCTCCGAGTGTTTGTAATTCGAAAAATCTTTCATCGTAATCTGGTTTTAAAGTATAAAAATGTACTCGCCAAGTTCATAAAAAATCATAACAATCAGCGGCCTTCAGCGTCAAAAAATCATAACAATCAGCGTCCTTCAGCGTCAAAAAATCATAAAAAATCAGCGTCCTTCAGCGTCAAAAACAATTCAAAATCTCTGCAAAATGCAAACATTTGACGGGGTCGTTCTGGCGGCGGGCAATCCCCTCCAAGTGCATCAGGCAACTCATGTCGCCGGCGGTGATGACGTCCGCTCCATGCAGCCGGTGGTCTTCGATTTTGTCGCGACCCATTTTCAAAGAAACGGCTTCCTCCGCCACAGCGAAGGTGCCGCCGAAGCCGCAACATTCATCGGGGAAGTCCACCTCCACCAATACGATGCCCTCCACCATTTCGAGGAGGGTCTTAATTTTTGAAAATGGCGGTACTACGCGCTCGCTGCCCTGCCCCAGCCGCAGCCCGCGCAGGCCGTGGCAGCTTTGGTGCAGCCCCACTTTTTTCGGGAACCGGGCCTCGAGTTTTTCCACCCTCAACACATCCAAAAGAAACTCCGCCAAATCGAGCGTCTTTGCCCGCACCTTCCGGACGGCCTCCGTTTGTTCCAGCACGTCGAAATGGTGGCGCACGTGGTAGGTGCAGCTTCCCGATGGGGCCACGATATAGTCGTAATCCTGAAAGGTGCGAACGAAATGGCGGTACGCTGCGAGGGCCTCTTTTTCAAAGCCTGCATTGGCCAACGGCTGCCCGCAGCAGGTTTGTGCCGCCGGGTATTCGACGGAGCAGCCGAGTTTTTCCAGCAGTTCCAAAGTGGCGATGCCTACCCTTGGATAGAACTGGTCGATATAGCAGGGTACGAAGAGGGCGGTTTTCACGAGGTCAAAGATAGCCCGAACAATGAACAATGGGCAATGAACAATTAAACTTCGCTCCAACAGGCAGGTTGCGCAAATGAGGCTTCGCCACCGCAGGCGGGGTTGAGGGCAATCAACGGTTAAAAATGAGTTCACTCCGAAAACTCAAAAATGAAAACCAATAAGCACATCGGCCACATATACCTCGCATTGCCAGTGTTGGACAGCACCTTTTATTCCTTGCACCCTTCGAGTCCTTTCGGCAGGCATGGGCCATCCGGCTGATGATACCGCTTTCTTTCACCGGCATTTTCCTGACGTTTTGCTGGCTCGATTTCCCCTTCGACCAGGGCGGCTACCCCTCCTTCCTGAGAGTGAGCAGCCTGACGGTGAACAGCCTCATCCTCATCGTCAACGATTTCAACGGATTCAGGAAAAAAGCCCCGCACCCCTCCGGCCTTGACCTTTACCTGAAGGCATTTTACCACGAAATAACCCCCATATTCCTGTCCATCGTTTCCACGGCACTGGGGCTGCTGCCTTTCACCATGTACGGGCAGCAGGAGGCGTTTTGGTTTTCGCTGGCGGTCATCACGTTTATGATTCCTGTTTTTTTTTTGTAAAAGGGAGCGCAGGGGCAGCGGGGAAAGCCGGCTTCGACTGAATTCGGAGAGGGAAGCACTGCATTAGCAAAGGCATGCCCTGCCCACCCCATTTCACATAACACCAATTTTCTCAGAGAAAAGCACAGCTCTCCAAAAGCGGCAAATGGCGCTGGTATTCAACCCCCTGCCTTTTTCGCCTTCGAGTAGCCCAGTTCCAAAAGGAAGGCCAGCACCTTGTCGCGGTGGTCACCTTGCAAGATTATCTCGCCGTCTTTCACCGCACCGCCGGTGCCACATTTTGATTTCAGCGTTTTGCCGAGGTCTTTCAGAATTTCGTCGTTGCCCACAAACCCGGTGACAAGGGTAACCTCCTTACCCCGCCGCTGCTTTCGGTCGAGCAGCACGCGCAGTGGTTGTTGTTGGTTGGGCAAGACTTCCATCTCCACCTCCTGCTCCTCCTGTTCAAATTTAAAATCGGGATTGGTGGAAAAGACGAAGCCAGACTGACCGGGTTTTTTATTCTTGCTCATGATCTCACGGTTTTGCGGTTTGGCAAAAGAAAGCTCTAAACATTCAGCCGTTCACGATTCAATTGGAAAACAAATTGGCGGCGAAGCGCACGAAACGCTGCCCTCTGCCGGCATTCGCAATGATGTTCAAAAGTACGCCTGCAATAACCAGCGTCATAGCAAAAACATTGCTCCAGGTTACTGCTTCATTAAATATAACCCAACCGAAGATGGAGGCATAAATGGCACCAAGGAAATTGAGGCTGGTGATGACACCCGCCTTTTCGCCCTGAATGGCTTTGGTCAGCTTCACCTGTGCGATGTGCGCAAGCAGGCCCACGCCGAGCAGCAGCATCCATCCCGTGGGGGCTGGCATCTGGAAATCAGCGAGCGTAAAACTACCACCCAGCATCGTTCCCACAAGTTGGAAATAAAAGACGATGACCAACGGATGTTCCCGGCCGCTCATGCTCCGCACAAAAACATAAGCTACCCCCGCCAGAAAAGCCGACAGGACGCCGATGCCAAGATACAGCCAGGACACGCGCTCATCAAAACCTTTGAGCATGGCCACCCCGGCGAAGGAGATGCCGAAAAACAGCCATTGCACCGGCATAAGTTTTTCTTTTAAAAAGAGCATGGCTAATATGGCCGTGAAGATGGGCGACAGGTATTGAATGGTGACGGCGGAAGCGAGGGGCAGCTTTTGAACGGTGAGAAAAAAAAGGAATAGCGCTGTGGTACCCGAAAGCCCGCGGCCCCAAAGCCGCCAGCGATTATCGCGCCGGCCCATCGGCGGCACCTCAATTCTGCGCAGCAACCAGAAAGTGATGACGATGGAAATGGCACACCGGAAAAATACTATCTCCATCGAGGGCATGCCATGCAGCCCTTTCACGCAGAGGTTCATGCCTGCGAAAAAGAAAATGGCCCACAGCATCTGCACGACGCTGAGGCTCATAATCTTGCTCTTGTTTGGCAGGTTTTCGATGGTTGAATGGTTGAATGGCTATATGACTGAATGGCTGCCCAACCATTTACCACACAGCCATCCAGCCATTTAGAGAGCTTGTCAGTCCACCCAATCGGCAATGAAGACGTTGGTATCGTGCGTGCCGCCATTGTTTCGGTTGGAGGAGAAAACCACTTGCTTGCCGTCGTAAGAAAACATGGGGAAGCTGTCGAACACGCCGTCGAAAGTAATTTGTTCAATCCCCGTTCCATCAGCATTGATGGAATAAATGTTGAATTGCCGGCCGCTCTCACTGGCATGGTTGGAAGAGAAAAGAATTTTCTGACCATTGGGGTGCATGTATGGCGCCCAGTTGGCACCGCCAAGGCTGGTCACCTGATGGAGGTTGGAGCCATCCGCATCGCACATGAACAACTCGAGGGCAACAGGTTGAACGAGGCCTTTCGCCAGCAGGTCTTTGTAAGTTTTCACCTCTTCCGGGGTTTTGGGCCGGGAGGCCCGGAAAACTAAGTGCTTGCTGTCTGGGGTAAAAAATGCCCCACCGTCGTAGCCAAGCTCTTTGGTCACCTGCTTTAGGGCGCTGCCGTCGAGGTTCATGGTCCAGAGTTCCAGGTCGCCGGAGCGGGTGGAGGTAAAGACGATTTTCTGGCCATCGGGCGAAACGGTGGCCTCGGCGTCGTAGCCGGGTGAATCTGTGAGTTGCCGGAGTATGTTGCCGTTCAAATCCGCCACGAAAATGTCGAACTCTTTGTGTACAGCCCAGACGTATTTGCCGTCCACCACGCGGGGAGAGGTAAGGCAGGTATCGGCGGTGAGATGGGTGCTGGCGTAAAGTATTTGCTGGTTGCCAGGCATGAAGAAGGAGCAAGTAGTGTTGCCTTTGCCAGTGCTTACCATCGGCGGCTTTTGACTGCCGGCGCCATTAGTGGGGATGTAAAAAATCTGGTCGCATGAGGTACCCCAGGCTTCATTGGTCACTTGAAGGGTGAGCAATTTATTGTCGAAGCTAAAATAGGCTTCGGCGTTGTCGCCGCCGAAGGTAAGTTGGCGTACGTTTTTCAGGTGGCTCTCCTGCTCATAGCGCAGAGTGTCTGATGTTACGCCATCACCAGCTGCTTGTTGTTCGTTGGAAGCGGGCTGGCTGCATGCAGCGAAAATGGCTGCGGAAAAAAGAAAAAGAGAAAGATTTTTCATTGTGAATTTGTTAGTGGGCCAAAACGGTTGATAGTGACAGCGTGACGCAAAAGCAGCTGGTCACTTGACAATGCTTCTCAACCCATTCGACCCATTAGCATAAATTTTTAAAATTTTGCCCAAAAGTAATCTCCCCGGCCAATACTCATGGTAATTGTAGTGTCAAAATATGGTGCGATACGGCTATAAGTAGTACCACCTCGATTCATCAAATCCGCCCGGTTTATAAACGGCCTATGAACTCGACTTTAGCCAAAACGCACAATCTCTTTGTCAGTAGATTTAAAGGTTGTCATTTGGCGGGTTTAAGATTTTTGGGGACCAACCAATAAAGTGTGGTTGATGTCAAGCTCCCCCCC
>SCUG01000574.1 GCA_004297645.1 Saprospiraceae bacterium
CCGAACCGCATCCAAAGGTTTTGAATTTTGCATCCATAATCTGGCCGGTCGCATCATCCACTTCGATTTGAAGTCGCATGACGTCGCCACATTCAGGAGCACCAACAAGACCAGTACCCACATTTAATTTACTTTTATCCAAGGTACCCACGTTCCTGGGATTTTTAAAATGCTCTAAAACTTTAGAAGAATATGCCATTATTTGCAGATTTAATTGATATTCAATGAATAATTAATGATCGGCCCATTCCAGTTTATCAAGATCAACTCCCTCTTTGTACATTTCCCAGATGGGGCTCAATTCGCGCATGTGATTCACACCTTTTTTCACTGCTTCGATTGCAAAGTCAATATCTTCGTCTTTGGTAAACCGGCCGAGGCTGAATCGAAGGGAGGAATGTGCGAGGTCGTCACCCAAGCCGAGGGCTATCAAAACATAAGAGGGTTGGAGTGAGGCAGAAGTACATGCGGAACCTGAAGATAAGGCAATATTCTGATTGAAGGTCATCATCAATCCTTCGCCTTCTACATGTTTAAATGAAATGTTCGCAACGTGTGGCATCCTGTGTTCAATGTTCCCGTTGATAAATACTTCTTCCATCTCAAGAAAACTGTTTTCCATACGATCACGAAGAACACTCAGCCGTTTTGCATCGGCAGCCATCTCCATAAGTGCGATTTCAGCGGCTTTGCCAAAACCGACAATGCCTGGTACATTAAGAGTACCTGAGCGCATTCCCCTTTCATGACCGCCACCGTCCATTTGGGCGGTGACCTTTACACGAGGCCCTTTTCTGCGGACATAAAGTGCTCCAACTCCTTTAGGGCCATACATTTTATGCGCTGAGAAAGCCATCAAATGGATGCCCATTTCTTTCGGGTTAGTAGGTATTTTCCCAACGGCTTGCGTTGCATCGCTAAAGAACAATATACCATGCTTTTCACAAATCTCACCGATTTTCTTCATGGGCTGAATAACACCAGTCTCATTGTTGGCCCACATAATGGAGACCATAACAGTGTTATTCTTGATGCTTTCTTCGAGTTTCTCCAAATCTATCAATCCATCGCGTTGAACATCGAGATATGTGACTTCTGCTCCCATTTTTTCCAAATGGTGGCAGGTATCAAGTACTGCCTTATGCTCTGTCTTTGAAGTAATAATGTGATTGCCTTTGCTGGTGTACATTTCAAATACTCCTTTGAGTGCAAGATTGTCACTTTCAGTAGCGCCAGAAGTAAAAATTATCTCTTTTGATTCTACGTCCAACAATCTGGCAATTTGGTCCCGCGCGTAATCGACTGCCGCTTCTGCCTCCCATCCAAAGGGGTGATTACGGCTTGCCGCGTTGCCGGGATGTTGATAAAAATAAGGCAGCATAGTCTCCACCACTCTTGGGTCGCACGGAGTAGTGGCATTATTGTCAAGGTAAATTCTCCTCTTATTCATTGAATCGTATTGGCTGAGTTTATTTAGATTTAATCTAAGAGCAAATATAACAGAATTTAGATAAAATGGTTGGCGTGTCCATTAATTTATCCCGTGAGGAGTCTCCTTTTGCAATAGACCTTAGCCTAAATTCACAAAATCAAAGGATTGCTTTAGTAGGGGCGTCATCGCTAAACATGTTAACGTTATGTCAATTCAAAAAGATATTTGTTTCTCCGTGATTGCATCTGCATCACGACCTAAAAATGTTGAAATGTGCTAAATAGTACCAACTTTCGATTAACTATCATGCTGACTTTGGCTAACTTTAGCTTTTTGCCCTCCAGCTAAAAAAGCAATTCACAATACATCCTATTCATCACATATTTAAAGGTCATGAAAATCCTTTCAAACAAAATTCTTAAGCCAGCTTCATTGGCTATCTTCATCATGCTGAGCAGCGTATTATTATTAGCCTTCAAACTGCCGGAAATCATGGCTCCTGTTCATGCTGCAAATGAGTCCTACTTGAACGATGAAACCAAACCATCCTCCCTAACTATGAACCACGATTATGAAAAAGCCTGGCGGGAAATCGACAGCCTAGAACAACAAGGCCTTCCAAAATCAGCTCTCGCCAAAAC
>SCUG01000055.1 GCA_004297645.1 Saprospiraceae bacterium
AGCAAGGCTAAGCAGTTGGTATCCTGCTCGATGTTGGCTGGCGCATTGTCCGCGCCGAGTACATGTTGGGCATATATGGCGGGAATTCGGTCTGCCCAGCGCAGGTAGGATTTGACCGGGCGGCTGGATTTGGCGGTGTATTGCATCAGGATGTAACCGATGGGCTGCATCGGGCCTGCTGGTAAAGATGAAATTTCTTTCGGTCTGGGATATTCGCGGAGACGTTTTTCCCAGTCTCTTCGCCATTTGCCGAGCGTGGCGCCGAGGTTTTTGATGCCTTGCAGGGAGAACATATCGGAAGCAACGGGCAGCGCCACGAATTCCGAACTTACCAAAACCGCACGGTTGATAGCGCCGAGGTTGGGTCCGACATCCACCAATACCCACTTAGCGCCGGAACGCTGCACGGCATCGTCAAAAACGGTTTTAAAAACAGAGGTCACCTTAAAGCCGAACACATCGCCTGCTAAGCATTTATTCCATGCGTCGCTGAGCTTGTCCTCAAAAGCCGAAAGAGACAAGTTGCCGATGACGAGTGAAATGTTGCCTTCTATTTTTTCCAAATGAACGGGGCGGTAGGGTTCGCCTTCGCTGACAGGCTCGATGGCATCCAGCACGGTAAAGTTGCCGCCTTCCGACAATACCACTTCTTCCATCCTCTCCTGCGAAAGGAACATGGAGGAAAGGTTGGATTGGGGGTCAAGGTCAACGGCGAGCACGTTTTGACCCATTTCAGCCAGCATCCAGGCGATGTGATAAACAGTGGTGGTTTTGCCTACGCCGCCTTTGTTGTTGAAAAATGTTATGATGTGGTAATCCATGACGGATGTTTAAAGATTTTGACCAAAAACTTGGTTCCGAGCGACAGGTCGAATTCGGCGGGCGGATTGCCGTTTTGCGCCAGGGCGTTTTGCGCCTCCCTGATGCCGAAGTTAAAGCGGTTGACGAAGCCGAGGTTTTTCATGGCTGCCGCCACGATGGGGTTGCGGTAGTCGCTGGCGCCGGGGAAGTTTTCGGGCGTCACATTGCCGTACAAGCCGCCGGGGTTTTGTATTTCGATGTGGTCAGCGAACTCATAAATGTACACGGGCGCATTGGAGGCGTAATCCCGGTGCATGGCGGCATTCATGCTCAATTCCCTAAGTGCCCAGGGTGCGTAATTGCTCACCTGCTTTTCCTGAAAAGTGCCGTTGCGGACAGGCTTGGAGCGAACGATTTGAGAGCGGACGAATTCATCCAAAGTCCTCAGCGTAGTAATCAAAGGACCGCTAAATTCTTTTTCTTCCTCTATGGAACTGCCCTCCATGCTGTTGCCGCTGAACCGGACGTACTGGAAATATGCCCCCCTGAAAAAACGGAGTGGTTCGATGCCCACCAATAGGAGCGCTGCATTGGTCGGGCAGTTTTTGCCAACATCCCAAAACCCGACGGACGCCAATTGCAACATGGCGGGACGCTTGTTTTTCTCCAAAATATCGGGGTCAATGGCAAGAGGAAGGTAAGTCAGTTTGAAGGTATCCTGCGCAATATCGTCGAGTGTGGCATTGATGCAGGGCTGCTCGTCGAAAGTCCGCACTTGGGCTGCTCTCTTTTCTATCAACATTCTTTCTTCCTGCTCGGAGGCGGTTTGTTTTCTGCTGCCTACCCGAATCCAAATTTTGCTTTGATGCCTGACAGGCGGAAAATCGGCTGGTTGAACGGTCATCACTACCACATCACCGCCGGTCAAATGAAATACGGGGCTTATGCTGACAACGGGGAAGGGTTGGACGTTCCCGTTTGCCCTGATGTTTCCAAGGTTTTGAATGTCCTGGTCCGTGATGGTCTTGCCCGCGGGGTTGCCGTTGTCGTCCACCCCATACAAGATATAGCCTGGTTCTCTGCTGTTGCCAAGGTCATTGGCAAGGTAACAAACGGCGGGACCGAGTTTGTCTTCCCGGGAGGAGGTCGTTCGCTCGATGCGCTCCGATTCCATCTTAGACATTAAGGCTCTTACCTCTTGTTCGGTCATGGTAAATTGATGAAAGTGGTCTTAAAAATAAATATTTTGCGAAAAAGGACAACTCTGAGACTGTTTAAAAAAGTGTGTCAAAGTTAGGCCGCCGAAACTGAACTCTGCACATGATAAAAACTAAATCAAAAATCAAGGGGGATTCCATGCCGTTCTTCCAAATTGCCCCGTTCGATGGCCACACAGTAGCCGGGCGGTCGAAGTCGTACTCCCAAAGGAGCTGGCGGCGAAGTTTTGGCGTGGCTTTTTTTGTGGGAACCATCACTCAAAGGTGAGTCTCCAAAGATACGAATTCCAATCCGCGTCTCCATTTCGGCAAAAGCTCACTATTTTTGCCAACTTCCTTCTTTTTTAAAAACATGACACAATGAAAATACTCCTTGCTTTTTCCGTTCTGCTCCTGCTCAATGCCAGTCCGTGCGATTCCCCTGCGGGGAATAAAAATGCGGCTGGTTTTAAAGTTCTCGTCTTCTCCAAAACCGCCGGTTACCGCCACGCCAGCATCCCGGTAGGGCGGCAGGCCATCCTGGATTTGGGCCTGAAGCACGGCTTCACTGCCGATACCACCGAAGACGCCTCCCGTTTTACACAGGCAAACCTGGCGCAATATGCAGTGGTCATTTTCCTGAGCACCACGCACGATGTGCTCGACGAAGCACAGCAGGCCGCTTTTGAAAATTACATCCGCTCCGGCGGCGGCTATGTGGGCATCCACGCTGCCTCCGACACGGAGTACGATTGGCCATGGTACGGCAAGATGGTAGGCGGCTATTTCGACAGCCGCCCCGAAATTCAGGAGGCCGTCGTGCACGTAAAAAACCACGAACACCCGGCTTGCAAGGGCCTCCCCAATGATTGGAAACGCACCGACGAGTGGTACAACTTCAAATCCCTCAATGACGGTGTGAACGTGCTGATGACTCTCGATGAAACCACTTACAAAGGCGGCAAAAACGGCACGTACCACCCCATTGTCTGGTACCATGAGTACGATGGCGGGCGGGTGTTTTACACCGGCATGGGCCATACCTCCGAGTCGTACAGCGAGCCGCTGTTTTTGCAACACGTTCTGGGCGGGATACTTTACGCCGCTGGAAAGTAAGTTCCCGGAACCCGCACGGCCAGCCTGACGTGGACATCCCGAAAGCTTTCGGGAGAAAACCGGGGTGCTCTGCGAAACCTGCAACATGCTTCAAACCAACCAACTTCAATTTTCATACAACGGCAGCCAAAGGCTACAGTTCCCCGACATTCGGTGCGGGAAGGGGGAACACTGGCTGCTGTTGGGGCAATCGGGCTGCGGAAAGACAACCCTGCTCCACCTCCTCGGCGGCTTGCTCACACCTACGGCGGGCACTGTAACTGTGGGAGACACCACGTTGGGCAGCCTCTCCTCCGGCGCTTTAGATAAATTCCGGGGCCGGGAAATCGGCATCATCTTTCAGACGCCGCATTTCGTACGGTCGCTCACAGTGGGTGAAAACATGGTGCTGGCGCAACAGTTGGCTGGCGTACCGGTCAACAAAGACCGCATCCGGCACCTGTTTGAACGCCTCGCCATCGGCCATAAAATCAACGAAAAGGCGAGCGAACTCAGCCAGGGCGAGCGCCAACGGGCTGCCATCGCACGGGCCTTGGTCAATAAACCCGAGGTCATCCTCGCCGACGAGCCGACTTCCGCCCTCGACGACGTCAACACGGCGGAGGTCATCCACCTGCTCGAAGAACAGGCCACCGAGGTGAACGCTACCCTGCTCGTGGTGACGCACGACGGAAGGCTGAAAAAGAAATTTCCCAAACAAATGCTCTTAAACAGTTAGTGGGCTGAATGGCTAAATGGTTACTTCCGCCTCAGCCATTCAGCCATTTTAGCCATTCCGGCCATTTAGTTATTTCAATGAACCTGCTGACATTAAGTTGGAAAAACCTCCTCCATAAACCGCTCAACATGGCGCTGAGTCTGGTGCTGTTCGGGTTGGGCGTTGGGCTTATTTCCCTGCTGCTCAACTTGAACCGGCAAATTGAGGACAGCTTTAATAAAAATCTCGCCGGCATTGACCTCGTCATCGGGGCCAAAGGCAGTCCGCTGCAACTCATCCTTTGCAGCATGTACCACGTGGACAACCCCACCGGAAACATTCCCATCGAAAAATCGCGGGCCTTTCTAAATCCCAAACACCCGCTTTTCAAATTGGCTGTGCCGTTGTCTCTGGGCGACAGCTACCACAACTACCGCATCGCCGGCACCACATACGACATCCTCGAACTTTACCAGGCTGTATTGGCCGAAGGCCAACTCTGGTCGCAAAACATGGAGGTGACCATCGGTGCTGGCGTGGCCAATGCCCTGCACTTGCAGGTTGGCAGCACTTTCAAAAGCTCTCACGGTTTGGTGGAGGGCATCGAAGAGCATGAGCACGATTTCAAAGTGGTGGGCATACTCCAACCCACAGGGGCAGTGATTGACCAGTTGATTCTAACGACGACTGAAAGCATCTGGCTGTCGCACGGCCACGAGGGCGAGGCAGCCAACGAACAGCTCGCCCCGTCGCAGCCGGCAGGCAGCAATGGGTCAGGTAAGGCACCTGCCACTGGCTGGGGCGGGCAGAAGATACCGGCCAATTATGACTCCCTCACATTGCGGAAATACGGCGAGGCACAGCGCATAGATTTGATGGAGCGGACGGATAAAGACATTACTTCCATTCTCATCAGATACCGCTCCCGCACCAATATTCAGTCGCTGAATATGGGGCGTAACATCAACGAAAACACGGAGCTGCAAGCCGCCAACCCGCCAATAGAAATAGCACGCCTACAGACCAACATGGGACTTGGAGCCGCTGCTTTAAAGTGGCTGGCCTGGGTCATTGTGGCCGTGTCGGGGCTGAGTATTTTCATCTCGCTATTTTCTTCGCTCAAAGAGCGTAAATACGAGCTGGCTCTGGTGCGTGTGATGGGCGGTTCGCGAAGTACCCTGTTCCGGTTAATCATCATGGAGGGGCTGATGCTGGCCGTGATGGGGTATGTGTTCGGTATCGCATTGAGCCATCTCGGCATGGCCTTGCTGGCAGGTTTCATGCAGGATTCCTATCGCTATTCTTTTACAGGCTGGAAGTTTTTGCCAGAAGAAATCTGGTTGCTCGGCGGGGCGCTGGTGGTTGGGCTGGTTGCAGCGTTGATACCTGCTTTGCAGGCGAGGAAGACGGATATTTCGGAGACCTTGGCGAAAGGCTAAAAGATTGGAAAGCTCGAAGAGATTTCTAAGCTTTTATCCGCCGGCCGGTGGGGCGGCAGGCTTAAAAATCTCCTCGTGCCCCGGCGCTTTCCAATCCTAACCTGGCGAAGCCAGAACCAAGACCGCTTTTTTGTCATGGCCGAAGGCCGCCTCTGCGTCACGAGGGCTGCCCTGCAAAACTTCCAACATGATGCAGAGGTGGCCTTCGGCCATGACAAAAGCGACTTAGACGAGGAGTGGTAAGCAGTTGCATTTGCGTAACTTGCAGGTGAAAACAGTTTGGATTTGGGAAAAAGGAACTGAAAGGCCCAGATTTGTAACCTTAATCCCTTCCACTTAAAATGTTTGAAAATGAAGTTTGAATTGTATTCTAATGCTGCCTTAGCCGAAGACTTGCCTGAAAAGAAGCTGAAAAAAGGAGACATGGTCACTGTCGTTGAGTATTTGCCTGGCAATGAATCTCATCCCAATGGATACGTGGTAGAAGTGACTAACGTGTTGGGCAATACCGTTTGCGTGGTTGCCCTTAGTGAAAGTCAATTGCAAACTTTGGTGCCAAACGCTATCCCCTCCATGCGAATACCCATTGCCGCATGATTCCGAATTTTGATAAAAACAAAAAAACCTTTTTCACCCAAACCCTGCTCCACTGGCACGCCACTCACCACCGTCCCCTTCCCTGGAAAGGCGAAAAGAACCCTTATCTCATCTGGCTCTCCGAAATCATTTTGCAGCAAACGCGGGTGGAGCAGGGGCTGCCCTATTTTGAAAAATTTAAAGAGAAATATCCCACCGTGACGGCCTTGGCCGGTGCACCCGAAGATGAGGTGATGAAAATGTGGGAAGGCCTCGGCTACTATTCCCGTGCCCGCCACATGCACGCCGCCGCCAAGTTCATCACCCATGAGCTGGGTGGCATTTTCCCGAAAACATACGATGGCATAAGAGCGCTGAAAGGGGTGGGCGGCTACACGGCGGCGGCGATAGCATCTTTCGCTTACAACCTCCCGCATGCAGTCGTGGACGGCAATGTGTACCGGGTGTTGTCGAGGTATTTCGGCATGGAGGAGCCGGTGGATACGACGGCTGGCAAGAAGCTGTTCGCCCGGCTGGCACAGGCGCTTTTGGATGAATCGCAGCCCGGCAGGTACAACCAGGCCATCATGGATTTCGGCGCTTCGCAATGCACACCGGCTGCGCCGGAATGTGGCGCCTGCCCCCTCCGGGAGCGATGCCTGGCTTTTGAAAAAGGCATGGTAAACAGCCTGCCGGTCAAGTCGAAAAAACGAGAGCGCAAAACCCGCTTTTTCAACTACTTGGTCATCCGGCAGGCGGGCAGTGTCTTTATCAAAAAAAGAAAGGAAAAGGACATCTGGCGGAATCTGTACGACTTCCCGCTCCTCGAAACGGAGCGCCTGCCTGAAAAGCGGGAAGACCTGACGGGGAGCGAGGCCTGGCAGCAAACCTTTGGCGAAACCGCCTGGCGCCTGGCCCGCATTTCACAGCCGTTCAAACAGGAACTGACGCACCGTAAAATCATGGCGCTTTTTTGGGAAATAGAGGCAGGCGCTTCATTTGAACCGCCCCAAAATGCCTGGCTAAAAGTGCGGCAGGACGGCCTCTCCGAATTTGCTTTTCCAAGAGTCATTGGTTTGTACTTCCGGCAGAAGTTTTTACCTTTAGAAATCTTTTAAACCCCCGCTCCGAACCGGGGATATGTGGAAACCTAATCTCTTCACCTAAAACAAAACATTATGCTGAACCGAGTTATGTTAATCGGCCGTCTTGGGAAAGACCCCGAAGTCAGAAGACTGGAAAGTGGCGCCGCCGTTGCCAAGTTCTCCCTCGCCACAGATGAATCCTACAAAGACAAGGAAGGCAACAAAGTCGAACAAACCGAATGGCACAACATTGTCGTTTGGCGCACCCAAGCCGAAATCGCTGAAAAGTACCTGAAAAAAGGAATGCTCATTTACGTGGAAGGAAAACTAACACACCGCGAGTACACCGACAAAGACAACCAAAAGCGCTACTTCACCGAGGTGGTCGCCAACACGTTTAAAATGCTGGAGCGCAGGGATGCTGGTGGCAGCGGCTATTTCCCAGGCGCTAATGACGAGCCAGCCAGCGTTGCTACGGCAAGGAACGATGCTCCTGCCCCACTCGTGGAAGACGGAGGCGATGACCCCGCCGGAGATTTGCCCTTCTGAACCACTCAGGAAAATATTCTGTTTGAACGAGCCGTTTTTTCTCAAAAAAGGACGGCTCGTTCCATATCAACTAATTACCAGAAAAATGAGGATTTTACTGCTTCTCCTATTCGCTTCTTTCCTGCTTACACAATGTGAAGAACCCGCTTTTACGCCCAAACCAAGAGGCTATCCCAAGGTTATTTATCCGGCAAAAGAATACCAGCACTTCGACGAAAGCTACTGCCATTTCACCTTCGAATACCCAAAGTATGCGGAGATTCAGCAAGACACTACCTTCTTCGATGAAAAGCCATCTGACCCCTGCTGGTTCAATATTTACATGCCGGGGTTTGCAGCCTATGTCTATTGCAGCTATGCACCAATTACAAAAGACAGGCCCATCGGCAAGCTGAAAACCGACGCATTCAAAATGACTGATTGGCACAACAAAAAGGCGACGTACATTGACGAACACCCGTTCCAAAAACCAAACGGTGTAAAGGGCGTGCTCTTTACGGTGGATGGGCCGGTGGCCTCGCAGTTGCAATTTTTTGTCACCGACAGCTTAGAGCAAAAGCATTTCATGCGGGGAGCACTCTACTTTTACACGGAACCCAACCCCGACAGTCTGGCCCCGGTGTACGATTTCGTCAGAAAGGACATTGAGCGGATGATAGAGACGTTCGAGTGGCGGAATTAAATGGGCTAGTCTTTCAGGCGTTTTACTTTCCGCCTTTTCGCGGCTTCGCCGAAACACGGTACTGCTATTATTTACTCCCCCATAACCTTCGTAGCTTCGCCACCTTTATTGAAAAATATCGCAAGCACCATGAAAATCATAGACCCGAAAACGACGCCCCGCTTCGACTTTCACCAGTACATCGTGGGAGCCGTAGCACCCCGTCCGATTGCCTTTGTGAGCACCATCGACAGGGATGGCATTGCCAATTTGGCGCCGTACAGTTTCTTCAATGCTTTTAGTTCCAACCCGCCGGTTTTGGTATTTTCTTCCAACCGGCGGGTGGCGGACAACACCACGAAAGACACTCTCGCCAACGTGCGGGAAACCGGAGAGGCCGTCATCAACGCCGTGAATTACAACATCGTCCGGCAAATGGCAGTGGCGAGCGTACAGTTTCCGAAGGGAGTGAGTGAGTTCGCAAAATCGGGCCTTACACCCATCCCTTCCGATTTGGTGAAACCCTTCCGGGTAAAAGAGTCGCCCATTCACATGGAATGTAAAGTGAAAGACGTCATCACCCTCGGCGATAAAGGCGGTGCCGGACATTTGATATTGTGCGAGATGCTGCGCATGCACATCGACGAAAAAGTCATTGACGAACGGGGCCGCATCGACCCGCACAAACTCGACCTGATGGGCCGTCTCGGCCGTTCCTATTACGTGCGGGCAAGTGGCAGCGCCATTCACACCATCCCCCAGGCCGTAGAAAAGATGGTCATCGGCTACGACCATTTGCCCGAAGGAGTGAAGCGCAGCAAAGTTTTCACCGGCAACAACATCGGTCAGCTCGCCGGTTTGCCAGAAGCTCCCACCCGGGAGGAATGTCTGGCTTTGAAAGATGCCGACAACCGGGTGCGGGAAATCCTCGCATCGGCAAACCCAAAAGAGCACCTGCACCAATACGCCAAACAGATTCTGGACGAAAACGACGAGCAGAGAATGCTGGCCGCAAAAATCGCATGGCTGGCAGAGAGTTCTTTGGATTAACACAACAAGCTAATACGCAAATGCGCCAACACACCAACGTCCCCGACAGAAAGAAAACGCCCGTCATACGGGAGGTCACCAACCTTGTGGTGCCGCAGCCCGAGCTATACCACCTCTCCAATGGCGTGCCGGTGTACGACACCAATATGGGCACACAGGAAGTGGTGAAACTTGAATTGGTGTTTTACGCCGGGCGGCCTTTTGAGAAGAAGAAAATAGTGTCGCGGGCTACCCCGGCGCTGCTCAGAGAAGGTGCCGGCAGTTATTCTTCAGCTTCTATTGCCGAAATATTTGACACTTACGGCGGCACCTTGTCTATTCCCGTTGGCATGGATACGGCCGGCATACAGGTGCACTCCCTGACGCGGCATATCGAAAAGCTGCTGCCCGTGGTGGCTGCCATGCTTTCCGCCCCCACTTTTCCTCAGCGCGAGCTGGACTCATTCATCGAACGCAACCGGAAACGCCTTCAGGAAGAGCTGGCGAAAAACGATGTGTTGGCGTACCGCCATTTCACCGAACTGCTCTTTGGTTCGGAGCACCCTTACGGATACAACAGTTTTCCCGAAACGTATTCGCTACTGAACAGGGAAGACCTTAAGCAGCATTTTGAGGAAAATTTCACGGCGGGCAACTGTCTCATCTTTGTCAGTGGTAAAACCGGTGCCCCCGTCCGCGAACTGCTTGAGCGATACTTAGGCGCTGCCATGTTGCCAGGTGAAAGACAACACGCTGCACCGGCTCCGGCGGGCAGCACACCGGTGCAGGTGAAAATTCCTCATCCCGATGCGGTGCAAACCGCCGTTCGCATTGGCCTGCCGCTTTTCAACCGGGCACACGAAGACTACAATGGGATGTATGTTTTGAACACCATTCTGGGAGGGTATTTCGGCTCCCGTCTCATGGAAAATATCCGGGAGGAAAAGGGTTACACCTACAATATTTACAGCTCGCACGACACCATGCTTTACGATGGCTATTTCTATGTGGGCACCGAAGTCGGGAGTGAATTTGCAGCGCCTACTTTGCGGGAAATTTACGCCGAGATGCAAAGGCTCCAACAGGAGTTGGTGGGAGCGGAAGAAATGGAAATGGTGCGCAACTACCTCCTCGGCAGCCTGCTCACCAATTTGGATGGGGCGTTCAACATCTCGGAAGTAGTGAAGACATTCACCATTGAAGGGTTGCCGTTGCAGGTGTTCGAGGATTTGGTGGACACCATAAAGACCATCACTCCGGAGGCACTGCGCTTATTGGCGCAGAAGTATTTCAACAGAGAAAAAATGTGGGAAGTGGTGGTGGGATGACGCCCTGCCAGCCGTGGTGTTTCGCCAGTAGGTGAAGCTGCATTAGCCCCTGAATATGGGCTATAAAAGACAATCCCATAAAAAATCCGATATACTCAAATTCTTATTTACTTTTGTGCCTCTGTTTTGGAAAGGTGTTCTTCCTCTTAACCGTTTGAAAAAAAAACAGTTACGAAGAATGCACTTCTTTGAAATAGGGATCAGTGCCCATTCCCGGGAAGGGATTATTTCAAATAAAATGCAAGGAAAAAGATTTAATGAAACTATTTAGCTTTTTTTCACAAGAACTTGCCATAGACCTTGGAACGGCCAACACCCTGATTATGAGTGACGGGAAAGTGGTGGTAGATGAACCATCCATCGTTGCAATTGACCGCCGCACCGGAGAGGTCATAGCCGTAGGCATGCGTGCGATGCAAATGCACGAAAAAACCCACGAATACATCAAGACCATCCGCCCGCTGAAAGACGGAGTCATTGCCGATTTTCAGGCCGCGGAGAGTATGATAGAGGGACTGATGAATATGATAGGAAGCCGCCGCAAATTTTTCTCCCACCTGAAAATGGTGATTTGCATCCCTTCCGGCATTACCGAGGTAGAGAAAAGAGCCGTTTTCGACTCGGCCGACCACGTGGACTCCAAAGAGACCTACCTCATCCACGAACCAATGGCTGCTGCTTTGGGTATAGGTCTTGAAGTAGAAGAACCCGTGGGCAATATCGTCATTGACATTGGAGGAGGCACCACCGAAATTGCCGTCATTGCCCTTTCGGGCATCGTCTGCGACCAATCCATCCGTACTGCCGGTGACGAATTCACCGATGACATTGTGGACTATATGAAACGTGCGCACAACATGCTCATCGGTGAGCGTACGGCCGAGCAAATAAAAATTCACGTCGGTTCGGCTATGCACGAACTCGAAAGCCCACCGCCCGATTATGCCGTGAATGGCCGCGACCTGATGACGGGCATTCCAAAGCAAATCACGGTAACTTACCACGAAGTGGCGCAGGCAATTGACAAAAGCATCAGCAAAGTGGAAGAAGCCCTTATGAAAGCGCTGGAATCCACGCCACCGGAGTTGGCCGCCGATATTTACAAAACGGGCATTTACCTCACGGGGGGCGGTGCATTGCTACGGGGTCTCGACAAGCGTCTTAGCCAAAAGACCAAACTGCTCGTTCACGTTGCGGAAGACCCTCTCAGGGCCGTTGTGCGCGGTACCGGTATCGCGCTGAAAAATACCGACAGATTCTCATTCCTCATGGACCGGAAAAGCGTGTAAATCAGGGGGCAGTCAGCAGCGAGCAGTTGGCTGCCAGTGTTTTGCAGCGTATTGCTAACTGCCAACTGGAAACTGTTTACTGAAATGTTCAAGTTACTACAGCTATTTCTGAGAATGAGCGGGTTCTTTTTGTTCCTGCTGTTGGAAACTATATGCTTAGTGCTTGTCGTCAGGTACAATCAAAGACAGAATGCCATTTACACTTATACTGCCAACGAAGTCTCCGGTTTTTTGCAAAAGGTAGGCTCAGATGCCTATGAATACCTTGAGCTAAAAGAAAGAAATGATAGCTTAGCAAAGGTAAACGCCCACTTGTTGAATGTCCTTGCTAATGAAAAAATGGTTGCCTCTGCAAACACAGGCATAGATACCGCTTACACCAGCGGCCTGCTCCCGCAATACACCTTCATCGAGGCCAAGGTGATTAAAAACTCCATCAATAGATTCCACAACTACCTGGTTTTGAACAAAGGCCGCCGCGACGGCATAGTGCCTCACAGTGGAGTAGTGACTGGCCAAGGCGTGGCAGGCATCGTTCGGAATGTATCTAATTCAACTTCGGTGGTAATGTCCATTTTGCACCAGCAAACAAGAATCAGCGCCCGGATAAAGGGAAAAGGTTTCTTTGGCTCCCTAATGTGGAAGGGCAGTGATGCACGTATTTTCAACCTGAAAGACATCCCGAAACATGCCCCGGTAGTGAGGGGCGACACCATTGAAACCAGTGGGTACTCCGGCATTTTCCCGGAGAGCATTATGCTGGGTGTCGTAAATAAAGTGTGGATGGAACCCGGCAGTAACTATTATAACATAGAGGTGCAGTCCAGCACCGACATGAGTAACATCTCTTATGTTTACGTGGTAAATAATATTTTTAGAACAGAGGCAGAGCAACTCGAGCAAGCCGTACTCAAAGAAGATGAATAGTATTATCACAGCCAATGCATGGCGTTTTTTCTTGCTGATTATCGTGCAGGGCTTGGTGCTGCAAAATATCGGCGCCGGGTGGGAGCGTTTTCCATACCTGCACATTATTTTATTCCCCATTTTCATCCTCTTGCTGCCGCTGCGTACACCACGAGCACTCGTCATTTTACTCGGGTTCATTATGGGGTTGGTTGTTGACAGCTTTTATAATTCGATGGGGGTGCATGCCAGTGCTGCTGTTTTTACTGCATTTATACGGTCATATTTGCTCAACTGGATAGAGCCTCGCGGTGGTTATAACGTCAACTATAGCCCCACGGCTGCTCGCATGGGCGCGGGGTGGTTTTTCAAATATTCCGCCATCCTGATGGCTCTCCATTTGGTTATTTATTTTTTAGTGGAAGCCTTTAATTTCGAAAACATAGGTACGACCTTGTTGAATATCTTAGTGAGTTTCATTTTTTCAATGATTTGCTTGTTCATTTACCAAGTGATTTTCAACCCGGTCGATTGAGGCCCCTGGCAGTAGAAAGTTGTTGCTCGTCCCAGCCTGCGGCATAGGACGCACTGCCAACTGGTCACTGCATATTGCCACCCATCAACTAAAATGAGTAGCCAATACAAAGAACGGCAATTCACCATTCTCATGGTGTTTGGGATAGCAGGACTCATCCTGCTGTTGCGTGCATTTTATCTGCAAATTTGGGACAGCACCTTTAAGGTGAAAGCCGATGCCGTGGCCATGAGTAAATACACGCGCTACCCTGCGCGGGGCCTTATCTACGACCGCAATGGCGAGCTGCTCATCAACAACTCTCCCGTTTACGACCTGATGGTGATTTACAACCAGGTGAAACCCACTATGGATACCCTGAAATTTTGCGCCCTTCTGGGCATCAGCAAAGCATCGTTTGTTGAGTGGCTCAATAAAGATTTCCGGCACGACAAACAGTACAGCAAAATCAAGCCCTATGTTTTCATGAGCAAAATATCGCCGGAGGTTTATGCCCGCTTTCAGGAGAGTTTGTACGAATTTCCCGGCTTCTTCGTACAGGTGCGGAACATTCGCAGTTACCCGGCCAAAAACGCAGCTCATGTACTCGGTTACATCACTGAGGTGACGGAAGATGACATCAAGAAATCCGGTGGGCAATATGTGATGGGTGATTACATCGGTGCCAGTGGGCTGGAATCGTCTTATGAAAAAGAGTTGAGCGGCATAAAAGGCGCCGAATATGTGTTGAAAGACAACCTCGGCCGGGATGTCGGTAAGTTCCAGGATGGCAAACTCGACACCCTGCCCCAATCAGGCCTCGATATGATTTCTTCGCTCGATATCGGCTTGCAGGCCTATGCCGAAGAACTCATGAAAAACAAGATAGGGGGCATTGTCGCTATTGAACCAAAGACGGGGGAGATACTGGCTTTTGTCAGCGCTCCCTCTTACGATCCCAGCCTCATGGTCATAGACAAAGACAGGGGTAAAGCCTTCCTTGCTTTGCAAAATGACCCGCACAAACCCTTGTTCAATAGGGCTATTATGGCGGAGTATCCGCCCGGATCTATTTTTAAGACGGTGGTCGCTTTGGTGGGTATGGACATGGGCGCCATCACGCCACAAACGAGCTTCAATTGTCCTGGCTACTTTGTCAACAGCGGCAGCGATATACGGAAATGCAGGAGTCACCCTCACCCTTCGAATGTAGCCATTGGATTGCAATGGTCGTGCAACACCTATTTTTTCAGCACTTTCAAAGCCATTGCTGACAGGTACGGCTATACCAACCCCTCCGCCGGCCTTGACACCATGGCCGCCCGGCTGTCGGCCTTGGGGCTGGGCAGAAAATTAGGCGTAGATTTTCCCGGCGAAAAAGGGGGCAACATGCCCAGCTCGCGGTACTACAACAAAATTTACCCCAGAGAAAAAGGGTCTTGGCGCTCACCTACCATCGTGTCACTCGGAATCGGGCAGGGTGAGATGCTCCTCACTACACTGCAAATGGCCAACACCGCCGCGACCATTGCCAACAGCGGCTATTACTACATTCCCCATTTTGCAAAAGCATTCAAGAAAGGAAATCAACTGGTGGAAAAACCTGAAAAATACCGGCAACGAATCAACCCTGGCATTGCCCCGGAATATTTTGAATGGGTTGCCGAAGGTATGAATCTGGTGGTATCGGCCGGTACAGCCAGGTCGGTGGCTATTCCCGATGTGCCCATTGCCGGGAAAACCGGCACCGTGCAAAACCCGCATGGCGAAGACCACTCCACCTTTATCGCTTTTGCACCAGTGAACAACCCAAAAATCGCCATCGCCGTATATGTCGAAAATGCAGGCGGTGGCGGCCGCTATGCCGCACCCATCGCCAGTTTTATCATTGAAAAATACATCAAAGGTGAAATCAGCGAGAACCGCAAATGGCGGGAGCAACAAATTAAAGATACCGACCTGCTCAATGTGCAGCCCAAAAAATTATTTGTGGCTCCGTCAAACCCTGTTGAGCCTGTTGAAAACACGGAAGAACCTGATATAAATAATTAGTGCAGTACAGCAAGCATAATACCTTCCGCCAACATGCCAACACACCAAAAATCATGACCATATCCGCCATCGTAGCCACGGCCCGCAACAACGTCATCGGAATAGACAACCAGATTCCGTGGTACCTTTCGGAGGACCTCAAGTTTTTTAAAAGAACCACACTCGGCCACCACATCATCATGGGCCGCAAAAACTATTTGTCCATCGGCCGGGCATTGCCCAAAAGAACCAATGTCGTCATCACCCGCGATCCCTATTTTGCAGCCACCGGGTGCATCGTGGCACACTCCCTCGATGAGGCCCTCGAAATAGCCAAACGCAACGGCGAAGAGGAGGCCTTCATCATCGGTGGCGGGGATATTTACCGGCAAAGCCTGCCTTATTGGAACAAACTCTACCTCACTGAGGTAAATCTGGAAGTAGAAGGCGATGTATTTTTCCCGGAGATAGATGAATCGGAATGGAACGAAATTTCCAGAGAGCCACATACAGCGGACGAAAAGAACCCTTGTGATTTCACCTTCCGGGTGTTGGAACGGAAGGCTTGATGCCGGTTGAAATAGCCCTTTATACCAATTTCTACGAAACTGAAAAAGCAGCCAGCCATGACTTCGACCCAGATAGAAACATCCCTGTCCCAGCTCTTCGAGCAATGGGCGGGCGAACGCCCAAGCCTCGTGCTGCCATTGGCACCGAGTGCCTCGCCGCGCATCTATTACAGGCTCTCTTCCGCAGAAAAAACGGCCATCGGCGCTTACAATACCGACCGGAAAGAGAACGCCGCCTTCCTCGCTTTTTCCAAACATTTCAAAAGCAAGGGCCTGCCCGTGCCGGAAATCTACGCCGAAGATTTGGAGCAAAACGTCTATTTGCAGGAAGACCTCGGTGCCACCACGCTTTACAGCTACCTGCTTCAGGCGGGCGATTACTTCCCCGATTACCTCGTGCAGATTTACAAAAAAGTGGCTGAAAAACTGGCGCTGCTGCAAGTGCACGGTGGCGAAGGGCTGGATTTCGGCATGTGCTATCCGCGAGAGGCATTCGATAAACAGAGCATGCTCTGGGATTTCAACACCTTTAAATATTACTTCCTGAAATTGGCTAAAATCCCGTTCGAGGAGCAGGCCTTGGAAGAAGGCATGCACCGCTTTGCGGATTACCTGCTGGGAGCGGATTGCAGCCATTTTATGTTCCGGGATTTTCAGGCTCGCAACATTATGGTGAAAGGCGGTGAGCCTTATTTCATAGATTATCAGGGTGGCCGCCGGGGGGCCATGCAGTACGACCTGGCCTCGCTGCTTTTTCAGGCGAAGGCCAACATTCCACCCGACATCCGGCAGGAGTTGCTGTCGCATTACATCGGCGTGGTAAGTGAACTAATGCCGGTGGATGAACAAAAATTCACCGAATATTTTTATGGCTACGCGCTCATCCGCTGCATACAGACCTTTGGCACGTATGGTTTTCGGGGGCTTTTCGAGCGGAAGGAGTATTTCATAAAAAGCATCCCCTTTGCCATTCGCAACGCCAAGTGGATTTTGGAAAACACCAAATTCCCCGTGGAGATGCCAGAACTGACCAAAGCACTCACGGCCATCGTGGCGTCGAAGAAGTTCGAGCCGTTTGATAAAATCAAAGCTTCGTCGAGCCTGCTGACTGTCACCGTCCAGAGCTTTTCTTACCAGCAGGGCATCCCTCAGGACGCCTCCGGCCACGGCGGCGGCTTCGTGTTCGACTGCCGCTCCATGCACAACCCCGGCCGTTACGAGCCGTACAAAAAACTCACCGGCCGGGACGAGGCCGTCATCAACTTCCTCCAACAGCACTCCAACATGGAGGACTTCCTCAACTACGTCTGTCTCATCGTGAATCCAGCCATCGAGAATTACATCGAGCGCAGCTTCACCAGCCTGAGCATTAGCTTCGGCTGCACCGGCGGTCAGCACCGCTCCGTCTATGCCGCCGACCGGCTGGCCAAGCATATCCATGAAAACTACGGACTAAAGGTGGTGCTCAAACACGTCGAGCAGGAAAGAAAGGGGTGGAAGAATTAATGGGAAGATGGTGACAAGTCTCGCTTCGCTAAGACTTAACACAACTACGGTGGGATCACTTGCGACAACGGAGGATAGTGGATGGAGAGTTTGAAAAACTATGAAAGAGGACTTTTGAGGTGGATACCATTACCTCCTCTTGTTTTTGCGCACCCTTATGAGATAGCTCAAAGGAATGCCAAAAGAATTAATCGGCTTAAAATCGTCTGAGTCTTTTCGGGCGGGGGTAAATGATTTATTGAAGTATAAATCAAGTAGTATATTATTGAACCTCATTCCAGTTGAAAGCAGGCCTCCGTATTCTTTTTTGTTTTTTCGGACATAAAAAAATGGGCCTTCATTACCACCCTTGTCATAATCGTTAACGTTACTCAGGTAATTCAAAAATGGCCCGGCACCAATGTACCATTTCTCTACCGGATACCATATACCAATGATGGAATTCTGGAAATAATTGAACTTCAACCCTTCAATACCGTCAAAACTTGAATCACCGGCTTTGACATTCTTTCTGGTATAAGATAGATTTAAGACCAAAGAAAATATACTGGCTAAATGCTGTTCTCCTCTGAGGCCCAGCACAAGGCTTTCGGCAGAATAACCATTTTCATTTACTGACCAAAGCTTATGTTCAAGGGGGACATGAGATTCCCTTACCAAGGCAAAATCAGTCCCGATTGTTACCCCCAGGAATGACTGCGCTTTGCAGGTGATAGCGTACAAAAATATTGAAAATGCTAAAAATAAATTTCTCATGTTCGCTTAAAATATGGATTGGGAAGCGCTGCACAAAGCGCTTCCCAATCCGGGTTTCCCTATCTTGTTAAAATTCTCTTTTCGGTTTTGATAAGCGTACCGTTTTCAGCGAAATAAATGAAAATAACCATGCCGTTGTTATGGGAAGGAATGATGTTCCCGTTGAAGCCAGTTGCAACTCCCGAATAAAGAGGCCTGCCCATCAGGTCAAAGACTTTTAATGACGCAGCACTGTGGTCATCCGCTTCAACTGCGGTTTCGTTGGAGGATATTCTACCGGGTGTTGGATTGCCTCTTATGGCATTGTATTCTTCACATGTCGGGTCATCATGAAGGCAATCTACCAGCTTAATGGTTTTGGTCCGCTCTTCACCTGTGCCAAGCATGACCACCATGATTTGAAAGTACCTCGGATACCAATTGTACTTTGGAAAATCATTCACGGTAAGGCTTGGGCCTTCGATATAATTGCCAACAGGATTACCCTCAACCGTCCATCCCAATGGAAAATACCATCTGAATGGTGCTCCCGGCAACCCACCCGAAACAAACAAGTGCAGATAATCATCTTCTTCACAAACTTCATTCGGGCCGGCTATGTAAAAACCACAGGTGGAAGTTCCGACACATATCTGGTTCCATGCCATCCTGACTGCCGTACCTTCATCAGAACAAGGCCCGAATTCATCGTCAACGATTGTTAAGGTGGCATCCCTCATTTCCTTGTAGTCCGCATCGGGAGGCATTAAATTCAAGGATTCCAAAACGATTTGCATCGCTGCCTCAATCCCCAGCGCAGGGACTGATTATTCCAGAGGGGTAAATGGTATCTGTGTAATATTTCAGGTCTTCGAGCGAGTCGCTCGTCATAAAAGCGTTATAGTTTATGCA
>SCUG01000006.1 GCA_004297645.1 Saprospiraceae bacterium
GACTGCCAGTTTTTGAATGTCGGTATTTTCTACCGACATCCAAAAACTAAAACCCTCGCTAACCCGGCACTTTTGTTTGTTGATAACCGGGGTTGCTCAAATGGCTAAAGTCGAGCTAATTATCAAACCAACTTTTAGGACTTCACACATACATCACCTCCTTCACGGCTTTGATAATCTTTGCCGGATTGGGTAGATATTCTTCAACGAAAGCCGGAGCATAGGGAAGTGAAGTGTCGGCTGAGTTCACCCTCGTGACAGGAGCATCGAGGTAGTCGAAGGCATATTTCTGAATCTCGTAGGCTATTTCGGCGGAGACGCCGAACATGGGCCAGGACTCATCCACCACCACGAGACGGTTCGTTTTCTTGACGGATTCTACGACGGTGGCATAATCGAGCGGGCGGATGGTGCGCAAGTCAATGACCTCGGCAGAAATGCCCATACCTTCCAATTCTTCGGCGGCTTTCATGGCCTCCAGCACCATTTTATTGAAAGACACGATGGTCACGTCTGTGCCGTAGTGGCGCACGGCGGCCAGCCCGATGGGCACGGTGTATTCGCCCTCCGGCACTTCGCCTTTGTGGCCGTACAACATCTCCGACTCCATCATGCACACCGGGTCGTCGTCGCGGATGGCCGATTTGAGGAGGCCTTTTGCATCGGCAGGGTCAATGCACGACACGACCTTGAGGCCGGGGCAGTTTCCCAACCAGCTTTCGAAAGTTTGGGAGTGCTGCTGCGCCAATTGACCGGCGGCTCCCGATGGACCTCGGAATACGATGGGGCAATGGAAATCTCCAGCGGATTGCGCCAGGGTTTTGGCTGCATTATTCACGATTTGGTCGAATGCCAGAACGGCAAAGTTCCAGGTCATAAACTCAACGATGGGCCGCAGACCATTCATGGCCGCCCCCACGCCAATGCCTGCAAAGCCAAGCTCTGCAATAGGTGTGTCAATTACGCGCCGGGGACCAAATTCATCGAGCATGCCTTTGCTCACCTTGTAAGCGCCATTGTATTGTGCCACTTCTTCGCCCATCAAAAACACATTTTCGTCCCTGCGCATCTCTTCCGACATGCCTTCCTGGAGGGCTTCTCTCAATTGAATTAGTCTTGCCATTGTAAAATTATTGTATCCCCTTAAAAGGGCTGGTATTTTCGAGCGGCCGGGTTTTGAACCCGGTGGTTTGAGTGGGAAACCGCCGGGTTCAAAACCCGGCCGCTCGAAGAACTACCATTCAATTTTGAACGGATACCAATTATTCAGAATTTAGCTACGGTACCCACGGCCCCGGCCTTTGGTCCAACCCCTTTATTTAGGGCTGCAAAAATATCGGACTTAGGGCGACTATTGAAAATTTTGTTGAAAAAAGGATTACGTAGGGCAAGCTTTGGAGCTGCTAATGGCAAGTTTGGAATTTCAACCAAAATGAACCAAAAATCCACAGCTCCAAGATGACCCATTTCCAGTGCAGGCATCTCCCTTCGTATGCCAGCCATTTGATTTGGCCAAAAATTAAATCACAGATTTTCCTGATTGCCATATAAAATGCCGAGCTTTGGCGGCATGTCAGCAAAACGTTGAAAACACATGACGCGTTATTACCCACATACTTCTCTATTTATTGCTCTTTGTTTGATGCTCTTCTCCTGCGAGGAGCCTATAGATTTTGAATTGAGCCAGGAACAGCGATTAGTTGTAATCAGCAACTTTTCTGACCAAAAAGTGCTCGAGGTTTTTGTTTCCAAAACCAAATCTGTGTTGTCGAACGAGGCCATCTCTTACCGTACAGATGCCACCGTAATGGTATTCAGCGGAAACGAATTATTAGAAGTACTCGAACTCGTCACCGGGGACGATGGAAGACCTCCATTTTACCGCACCACTCAACTAACGCCACAGCCCGGCATCGTTTATACCATAAAAGTTTCAGTGCCGGGGTTTGAGCCAGTGACGGCTACAAGCAGTGTACCTATTGCCGTCCCCATCCAGTCTGTTAATTTCTCCAATACCTCCGATGAAGATTCAAACCACGACGTGGCGGTGAATTTCAACGTAGTCGTTGATTTTCAGGATCCGCCAGGTGAAAAGAATTACTACCATCTTGTTTTTTATCAGGAACTCACGAGCTACCTCCTCAATTCAGAAGGCGATACCCTCATGGGGAACCGGTTCCTGAACACACCACTATCGGTACAATCATCCGACCCGAACATGCCCGCCATCAAGTACTTCGACAACCGGAGTTTCTTATTGAAAGACGACACCTTCGACGGGCAGCACGTGAGCCTGCCCTTCAAGGGCAATTATACCTATAGCTTAACCTCCAGCATTCCGGGCAATTTTTTTATCGAACTGCGCACTGTCACTGAAGATTATTACCTGTATCACTCCACCCTTACCCGCCAGGTGAACTCCGGAAACCCGCTTTCCGATGGCGTCGTAATTTATGACAACATCGTCAATGGGGAGGGCATTTTCGCTGGGTACAGCTCCAACACTAACTCTTTCAGCCTCGGCAACTGATTTATCACCGCTTGACTTATACTGTCGAGCGTTAGGTTTTGTCCATCCCGGGTATTGGGCGCTGGCTTCGCTGGCTTAGGGGTTTGGGGGCGAAGCCCCCAATATCCCCTCCCCCCGGCACCGCCGGAGGCGGC
>SCUG01000575.1 GCA_004297645.1 Saprospiraceae bacterium
GGGGAGCTTGACATCAACCACACTTTATTGGTTGGTCCCCAAAAATCTTAAACCCGCCAAATGACAACCTTTAAATCTACTGACAAAGAGATTGTGCGTTTTGGCTAAAGTCGAGCTAAGGAACGTGCGCAAAACAACCTGGCGAATTCACCGGGTGACTTCGACTCACCCGGTGAATTGGCTTGTGCAAAACTTACCAAGTTATTTTGCGCACGTTCCTAAACCTCCTAAACCTAAGTTTCACCACACTTTTCTGACTTTAGGGTTCGTCACCCACTGGCTCCATTCTTTGTTGTAGGTATGCACTTCGTACGTCGTCCGCCCAGGCGATTTTTCCAGAGGAAAGCCGTGATTCACCCATTCGAAGATGCTGCCGTAGAGGTTGAAGACTTGCGTGAATCCCATTTTTTTAAGCCGCTCGCCGGTTTTTTCGCTGCGGTACCCGACCGAACAGTACAGCACGATTTTGGCGTTTTTGGGGACTCCCGAAAGCCGGCTTGCCTCGAAGTGCTCGTATCCTAAGTAGCGTGCTCCCGGCAGGTGGCTGACTTCGTATTCCCCTTTTTCTCTCGTGTCAAAAATGAGCACTTTTCCCTGCTGGCTCCGCAGCTCTTCCACGCTCATGGTGGGTACGGTGAAACTGAGCAACCGAATAAGTTCCGCATCGAAGGCAGGCAGGGTACTGTGGTGCACTTGAGCTTCCGCATGCAAATTGGGAAGGGCCATGAGCAAAAGGATGGGTATGTTTTTCCGAAAATTCACAGGTTGTAAATGCCCTGGTGGAAAGATTGTTCAAAGGAGCGGGAAGCCTGTGCCGCGTTTTGCGGATATTTTTCTACCTTTCGCACAAGTATCAGGCACGTTGAAAAAGGTATTTTCAAAATTTCGTATCCCCTAAAAAAATGCTGGTATTTAGAGCGGCAGGGTTTTCCCCGGCAAAATGCCGGGATGTATTTCGGTTAAGAATTGCAGGGTTCAAAACCCTGCCGCTCGAAGTAACCGGGCATTTGGGGAGCGTTACCATTTATTTATGAGGAGATTCAAAATTTCGCCATACCATTAAAGAACAATTATGAACCAGTTTATTGAAAGTTTGCATTGGCTCGACCGGAAACACGAGGTGGCTTATTCCGCAATTCGCATCTTCCTCGGCGTTGCCCTTTTTGTGAGAGGGTGGATACTCATTTCTGATCCGGAAGCCATCACCCGCATCGTCACCGGCGACAATATGCACGGGTGGTATTCCTACATCACCATTGCCCACTTAGCTGGTGGGCTGCTCATCGCTTTTGGAGCGCTCACGCGGTTGGGGGCGCTGTTTCAGGTTCCCATTTTATTCATCGCTGTTTTCTTTGTCCATGCCGAAAACGGCCTGATGATGGGGGGCCAATCCCTCGAATTGGCGGCGTTGGTGCTGTTTCTGCTCGTAATTTTCAGCTTGTTTGGTGGCGGGGTGTTTTCGATTGACAGGTATTTTCAGCAAAGAAAATATAGGGAATCGAAAGAGGCAGCGGCGGCGGGCTAATGGTATAGTTGCTGTGGGTTTCCCGATGACGAGAATTGTTTTTCATCCAAACATATCCCTGCCTTCCAGCCATTTATCTTTCCGGAAGGAAATGAGGAACTCAGCGACGAGCAGCAGCAGCCCGGCGGCGAGAAAATATTGGAAATAGCTTTCGTAGCCTGAGAATTGGCGTACTTCCATTTCCCGTTTTTCCAAATTGCCGATGCGCTCTTTCAGTGCCTGCACAGTTTTGCCGCCTTCATCAATGTGGTAGTAGGTGCCACCACCTTTTTCCGACAGGTCAATCAGCATTTCTTCGTTCAGCTTAGAGCGTACAGGTTGTCCCGATTCGTCCCTTTTGTAATCTTGCCCGGCGCCATAATTGAAGGGGATGAAGCTGCCCTCTGGCGTACCCACGCCGATGGTGAATAAAATGACGCCCTCTTCTTTTGCGCTTTGCACCTGCTGCGCCGCCTCGCTGTCGTGGTCTTCGCCATCGGTGATGAGCACGAGGGCTTTGTGGCTTTTGTCGTTTTCCTCAAAAGAGCGGCGGGCGAGCGATATGGCCTCGCCGATGGCCGTGCCCTGCGTGCCTGCTAAGCCGGTATTGGCGCTGCGCAAAAAGAGTTCTGCGGCGGCATAGTCCGTGGTGAGCGGCATTTGAAGGTAGGCGCTACCGGCAAACAGGATGACGCCGGTGCGCTCGCCTTTTAGTTTTTCCACCAAATCTTCCGCCAGCTTTTTGGCCCGTTCGAGGCGGTTTGGGGGCGTATCTTCGGCGAGCATGCTGTTCGAAATGTCGAGGGCGATGAATACATCGGTACTCATGCGTTTCGCCTTTTCCCACCTGGTGCCCCATTGGGGGTTGGCCCACCCGGTGATGAGGAACGCCAACGCCAACAACAAAATACTGAACTTCAGTGTATGTTTCCAGCGGGCTGCTTCGGGCATGAGCCGGGCCATGAGCGCCGCACTGCCAAAGCGGCGAATGGCCCTTTTGCGCCATTGTATGAAAATGAAAAACAGCACCGCCAGAATGGGCAGCATGGCTAAGCCGTATAGAAATTCAGGATGCTCGAAACGGAACATGGTGGTATGGGTTTCAGGTTTCGGGTTTCTGGGGAAAGTGGGGGCCGAAAAGCGAACGGCCAAAGGTATATCAAACCCGCCGGGCGAGCAAGTCGCGCAGGGCGGGAAGCAGTTCCGGGTGATCGAACCGGAAGCCTGCGTCCATGATTTTTTGCGGTGAAACTTTTGCTCCATCCAGAATCATTTCTGCCATTTCACCCATAGCTGCCCGAAGGGCAAAGGCCGGGGCGGAGCTGATAAGGGCAGGTTTTACGATGGCCTCGCGCAGTGCCATTACCAGGTCTTTATTGCGCACGGGGTTGGGAGCTACCGCGTTGTAAAATCCCTGCATCTTTTCATTTTTTATAGCTTCCAGAAACATCCGGCACAGGTCGGCGATATGTATCCATGAATACCATTGCCGGCCGTCACCGAAATAAATTCCCAGAAAAAACTCGAATGGCAGAAGCATCTTTTCAAGTGCGCCGCCATGCGGCGAAAGCACGATGCCTACGCGCAGTGCCACGGTGCGAACACCGGTAGTGGCGGCCTCCCGGATGGCATGCTCCCACTCGGTGACGACTTTTGGCAAATAGCCCGTTTCGCCGGGAGAAGCTTCCTCGGAAAGCAACTCCTCGCCGCGGTTGCCGTAATAACCAATGGCCGAAGCGGCGATATAGATTTTGGTGGGTTCTTTTTTTTGAAGAATGGCTTTTTTTAGCAGCAAATTGCTGTTGACCCGGCTTTCGATGATGTGCTTTTTACGGGCGGCCGTCCAGCGTTTGGCGGCAATGCCGGCACCAGCCAGGTTGATGATGACGGCAGCCTGCTCCACAGCTTCCTCTTCGACAAAATCCTTTTCGGGGTCCCATAGGTAGGCGGGATATTCGGCCTGCAAATTTTTCCGGCGGCTCAGGTGTGCGACGGTGAAGCCATTTAATCTGAGCACTTGGCTAAGGTGGGTTCCAAGAAGCCCTGTGCCACCAGCGATGAGTATAGTCATGATTAGGAGTTAAGAGTTAGGAGTTAGGGACTGCGGACTGGGGACTGCGGACTGCGGACTGCGGAATTGGTTGCATGCTGCAAATTTACCCGATTTTCCAGTTCGCTGATTCAACTATCGAACGAAACATATAACTTCGGCCTTTGCTTTTAAAATTGCATAAAATTCCAATTACCATGCGCAAATTCCAAATCTTCACGGCGCTTGCCCTCCTGGCTTTCGTCTTATTGTTTTCCTGCAAATCAGAACCAACGACTCATTGGAAGCACAATGACAACACCGTCAGGGTGGGGTTGCCAGCCGGCATTAAAACACTGAATCCGTATCTCTACCGCACCTCGTACGAGTCCACGGCCCTCAACATGGCCTACCAGTATTTGATGGGCTTCGACCCCAAAACGCTGGAGCTTGTGCCCCAACTCGTGAAATCAGCTCCGCTCATTCAGGATATTACTGAAGGCAAATACACCGGCGGCCAGACTTTCACCTATGAAATTCTCGACGAGGCGGTCTGGGACGATGGCAAACCAGTGACGGGGTACGATTACCTCTTTTCGCTGAAAGCGGTGTTCAACCCAAAGATGCCTACCCAGCGTTTTTTGCCCTATTTAGAATCTTTGGCGGACGTGCAGGTGGACGCCGCTAACCCTAAAAAGTTCACCGTTTTTACCAAAGACAAATACTTCCTGGCCGAGCCGGCCGCCAGCAATTGGGTGGTATTGCCGGAGCACATCTTCGACCCGCAGGGGCTGATGAAAGGTTTTGAACTCAGCGATCTCACCAACCCCGAAAAAGCGGCCACCCTGGCCGGTGACCCCCGGTTGCAGCAATTTGCCGATGCTTTTACCTCACCGAAATTCAGCCGCGAAGTGGTCGCAGCCTCCGGCCCCTACGCCTTAGCCGAGTGGGTGGATGGCCAACGCGTTGTTTTTACTAAAAAGAAAAACTGGTGGGGCGACAAGCTGGCCGGCCGCCAAAAGCTGCTCGCTGCATACCCCGACACCATCGTCTTCGTGCCCATCGCCGACCAAACAGCGGCAGAGACCGAGTTGAAAAATGAAAACATCGATGTGCTGCTCGAATTGGACCCCAAGCAATTCAAAGACCTTCAATCGAACGAGCTGGTCAATGGAATTTTCAACCTCTACACGCCACCTCGCTTCGTCTTCTTTTACATCGCCCTGAACACAAAAAATCCAAAGCTGGCCGACAAACGGGTGCGCCGTGCCCTCGCCCATACCCTCGACATGGACATGGTCATCAACGACCTCTACGACGGTTTCGGCGAGCGCCTCACCGGGCCGTTCTTGCCCGATAAAAAATATTACAACAAAGCGCTGGCACCCATCGAAATGAACATCGAAAAGGCCCGCCAACTCCTCACTGATGCGGGCTGGACGGATACCAATGGCAACGGCATAGTGGACAAAACCATAGACGGCAAATTGGTGGAATTAAAAATTCAGTGCATCTACAACCCCGCCTCCAGTTTTCAGCAAAACCTGACCGAGTTGCTGAAAAACAACGCACAAAAAGCAGGCGTCGAGATTGAGCGGGTGCAGATGGAAACCAACGTTTTACGGGAGCACATGGGCAACCGCGATTACGAAATGTCGGCGGGCCTCGGAGCAGGCGCCACCCCTGTGCCCGACGACCCGAAACAGTTTTTTCACACCGACAGCGACAACCCCGGTGGCAGCAATTATTCGCGCTTCGGCAACGCTGAATCCGATGCCCTCATCGAGGCCATCCGCAATGCCCCTGATGAGGCCGCTCGCAACGGTTTGTACCTGAAATTTCAGGAGGTACTTTACGACGAGCAACCCCTGATTTTCCTCTTTGCACCCAAAGACAGAATCGCTGTACACAAGCGCTTCGAGGCTACTATAACCCGCAATTCGCCGGGGGTTTCGTTGGAGCTTTTAAAGCTGGTGAAATAACTGGCTGGCATCTGACCGTTTAACTGGCAATGGCAGTCACTTTCCCGCTCATCGAAGTCCAAACGCATGTTTCAGTACCTCCTCCAACGCATCCTCCTGTTCGTCCCCACGCTCATCGTGGTCAGTTGGTTGGCGTTTGGGCTGAGCAAGCTGGCACCCGGCGACCCGGTGCTGAGTTTTTTGGTAAATGACCCATTCGGGAGCATCTCTACGCCCGGTGACCTGGCCAATGCCGAAAATGCCTGCCGGCAGTCCGCCCGCACGTTGAATCTCGACAAACCGGCCTTTTATTTTTCTATCGTCCCCAAAGCCTTCCCTGATACTTTGTATAAAATTCCCGTACGGTTCCGGCGGCAGGCGCTTCACCAACTCACGGCGCAATTCGGCGACTGGCCCCAAATCGAGGCGTATTACAACAGCATCCGGGCTTTGGAAATGGAGCTGCTGACCCTGCCCGGAGACGTGCGCAGCGGGTCGCCCTCGTTCAAGCAGGCGTTGCGCGACCTGTACGTGCTGCACCAGGATGGGGCCATCGTCAACAGGCTGCGCGACATGGAGGACGTTTTGCAAAAAGACAGCCTCCTCGCTGCCGCCATCGCTCCCCGGTTTTCAGTTTTAAAAAACAAGTACCAGGCGGTAAAATCCGAGGCAACGCCCGGCCTGCTTAAAATCCCAGTCTTCC
>SCUG01000576.1 GCA_004297645.1 Saprospiraceae bacterium
CGTGGTGGTCCAGGCGGCGATGCGGACGTCCTCGTTCTCGCCGTCGAACAGGAAATTTGATTTTTCGTCGCGGATGACTTCAAAGAGTGCCACCACTGTGGTGTCAGAAACTTCTTTGTAACAGCCCGGCAAATTCAGTTCGTGGGAACTAAGGCCCGTGCCTGCTCCCGGTGAATAGGGCTGAATAGTGTAGCCTTTGTACAGCAAATCCTTGTCGTAAAGGCGCTTGAGCAGCCACCAGACGGTTTCGATGTATTCGTTTTTGTACGTGATATAGGGGTGTTCGAGGTCCACCCAATAGCCCATTTTGCGGGTGATGTCGTCCCATTCGTTTTTGTAGCGCATGACGGTTTCGCGGCACTTGTGGTTGTACTCGTCCACGGAGATGCCGCGATGGCTATCGGGGTTTCCGATGTCCTCCTTGGTGATGCCGAGTTCCTTTTCCACGCTGAGTTCGATGGGCAGTCCGTGGGTGTCCCAGCCGCCTTTGCGCTCGACGCGTTTGCCCTTCAAGGTCTGGTAGCGGCAGAACAGGTCTTTGATTGTCCGGCCCATCACGTGGTGGATGCCGGGTTTGCCGTTGGCGGAGGGCGGGCCTTCGTAAAAGACCCAAGCGTTGTCGGCGGGGCGTTGGTTGACGCTTTGCTCGAAGATTTTGTTTTCCTCCCAGAAGGCGAGGATTTCACGGTCAATGGTGGGGAGATTAAGCTTTTTGAATTCTCTGTACATGATTGATTTTCCTTTTGAAAAAAGTTGGGCAAATATAGAAAACCAAAAAGCCCCGCCAGGTCTGCAACCTGCCGGGGCTTTTCGTTCCTCCATCCCGATAGCTATCGGGACAGCGCCTCACAAGTTGCCGGGCAACGTGGGAATGGTAATGCTGATGGTAATGGAAGATGGTAACCTCATGCTCTGCTGTTTTGCGGGGCGAAGGTAAAGGATTTTGGCTTCAGGAAAAGCTCTCGCCTGCTTTTTTCAATACTTCGTTTTTCGTATCCGTTTTTGTTTTTCAGACCACCTTCAGTCCCAAGTGTTTTTCCATCGGGTCGAAATCCCTGTCACTATGAAGTAACGGCAAGTCGTTTTCGATACAGAAAGTGCCGATTATCATGTCAACGGTCTTTCTGACGGTGATGCCTTTTTTCCGAAGGGAACGGTAGTTTTCGGCACTTTTCATGACGATTTCCTTGCCGCACAAATCGAAACAAGGTAGGGTGAGCAAGTAGGTTTTCGCCTTTTCAAAACCTTTGTCGTCCTTGAACCCACGCAGCACTTCGGATAAGATGATGTCACCAATGCCAATGCGCTCTGTTGCCAGCTTCCGGTCGAGCAGGTCGGTTTCTCTGGATAGGACGCCATTGAAGTAGTCAATCCAAACGGTCGAGTCCACCAGCGTCATGCGTCGGTGCGCATTTGGTCCAAGTCTCCTTCCCATTTCAACTTCCCACGCAAGGTGCGGATGCCTTCTTGGTTTACCATTTGGATGAGCAGTTCCAAAGCTTTTTCGACTACTTCCTTCTTTGTTTTCAAGCCGCTCAGGTTCATGGCGGTTTGGATGAGTTGGTCGTTTATGACGATGCTTGTTGTCCTCATTTCAAAAAATTTAGGTTACAAAACTCGCTGTTTTTACCCAAACCAAAAAGCCCCGGCAGGTCTGCAACCTGCCGGGGCTTTTCGTTCCTCCATCCCGATAGCTATCGGGACAGCGCCTCACAAGTTGCCGGGCAACAGGGGGAATGGTAATGCTGAATATAATGGAAGATGGTAACATTGAGTTTTGCTTTTTTGCGGGGCGCAGGTAGTCAGATTTGTTCTTCACCTGCCTTTTTCAACACTTCTTTTTTCACCGCCTCAGAAATTCAAAACTCAGCGAATTCCAGTTTTTCGAGGTACGAACCGACCTCCGAAATGATGCCCCATTTTTTGGCTTCGAGCAAGAGCCCCAGTGTGCCGATAAAAGGAAGTTGATGAGCAGCGGCAAGTTTTCTGCCCAGCCGGTCGTCAAGCAACAGTTGGCATCCCGGCGTTTCGAGGGCAAGGGCGATGGCGCTTGCTTCGCCGGGGTCAACGGCTATTTCAAATTCGGCTTGCCGGGCTTTGTCCTGGACTTCTTTGACGGAAATCCAGTCGGGCAGTACCGGGTTGAATTCGTTTTCCACCTCCTGGGTCACCCAAACTTCATCGAAGATTTTGGAAAGCAATTCCATTTCGCCAATGTCGTAAAGTGCAATGAGGCAACTGGTATAGGAGATGACGATGATATTCACAGGGCGCTTATTTCTTCGACCGTTTCACCAAAAACGGACACATGGAATTTTCCCATTTGCCGAATGAAGTCTGATTTGGGGATGTCAGCCAACTCGGCTGCTTGTCCTGCCGTAAGTATATCCTTTTCGTAGAGCAATGCTGCAAAGGCTATTGCAAAGGGCTTTTCCTGATTTTCAGCACCCGGGGGCATGGAAGTGACGATGAGCTTGGCTTGCTGTAAGATTTTGCCAAGTGCATTGGCGGGTTGCCTCGCCAATGTCCCGGTCTTATCCTTTGACACCCAATTTTTCAAGCCTTTCAGCACTTCTTCGGAGGTCATCAGGTTGCCTTGGGCAAGGTCCTTTTCAGCGTTTTCCGGCATTTGGTACAGGAAAACCTCGCCGTCAACAGCAGGTGAGGCTGTGGCATCGGTAGCTACTTGAAACGATTTCACCAGCCCGATTTCCCGCAGCCATTCGAGCAAGGGCAGCAGCCGCCGTTGGTTTGCTTTGTCAAAATTGAGTTGTACAGTCATTTTTGATGAATTGTTGAATAAACAAAACTACAAAATCATTTCATAGGTTGCTTGGGACTGAAACCAAAAAGCCCCGGCAGGTCTGCAACCTGCCGGGGCTTTTCGTTCCTCCATCCCGATAGCTATCGGGACAGCGCCTCACAAGTTGCCGGGCAACAGGGGGATGATAATGCTGAGTATAATGGAAGATGGTGTCATGCTTTGCATTTTTGCGGGGCGAGGTAGAAAAAAATCAAATCAACCTTCCCATGCTTCGCCCTGAAGTTCCGGCACTTGCCAGTAAATTTTAGATAGCGGCAGGTCGAAACCGACTGTGTGCAGGCGGATGGAAGTATCCATTTCCATCGCAGAAGAAATTTTCCAAAGCCCTTCTTCTTCGCTTCGTTTGAAGTAACTGTCCACCCACGGCTTGTATTGGTCAATCAGGACGTATTCCTTAAAGGAAGGCAGCAAACGGTAAAGGGAAAACTTGCTCCCACGGTCATGTTCTTCCGTGCTATCCGACAATACCTCGAAAATGAGGGTAGGGTTCAGGATAATGTCGGTTCTCCCTCCCCAATACTCCACTTTTTCACAGACGACCAAGGCATCGGGGTACACGCTGCGGTTGTATTTTTCTATCCGGATTTTGGTGTCGCTGTTCAGTACCACGAACGGCAACTTGTTCTCCTCTATCCAGTTGTCGAGGGTACGTGTAAGGTTTACAGCGATTTTATTATGAGGGATGCTTCCGCCTGCCATCGGGATAATTTTTCCGTTATGATACTCGTGCTTTTCCGCTGCCTTTTCTTCCATGGCAAAGTATTCTTCAAGGCTGTATCGCTTTTTCTGAATTAAAGTATCAACCATGACTTTGATTTTTTACAAAGATAGCGGCTTTCTTTAAAAGCAAAAAGCCCTGGCAGGTTCGCAACCTGCCAGGGCTTTTCGTTCTTTCCAAAGAATAGCGCCTCCCACGTTGCCGGGCAACGTGGGAATGATAATGCTGGTTATAATGGAAGATGGTAACATGTTTTGTTGCATTTTGCAGGGTGCAAGGTTAGGAACAAAGCTCAATTTCCTTCCCAAAGTTCCCCTTGAAGTTCAGGGATCATCCAGTAAACATCTGCCAGTAGAAGCTCAAATCCGATGGAGGGCAGGGCGATTTTTGCCTCCAATGAATCGGCAGCAGTGATTTTCCAAAGCCCTTCCTTTTCATTCTGTAGGAAGTAGTCGTTTATGAGCGGCTTGAATTGGTTGACCAAGACATATTCTTTAAAAGAGGGCAAGGTGCGGTACATCCTGAACTTGTCTTCCCGGTCGTAATGTTCCGTGCTTTCGGATAGCACTTCGAATATGAGGACCGGGTTTGTGATGATGTCGGTTCTGCCGTTCCAGTAATTCACTTTTTCGCAAACAACGAGGGTGTCAGGGTACAAGTTTCTGTTGAAATCCTGGATTCGGATTTTGGTGTCACTATTTAAGACAATGAGTGGCAGCTTTTGAGATTTAATCCAGATTTCGAGCGCAGTAGTAATGTTTACCGCTATTTTGCTGTGGGGGATGCTTCCGCCTGCCATAGGGATGATTTTTCCGTTGTGATACTCGTGCTTTTCTGTTGCCTTTTCTTCCAGCGCAAAGTATTCTTCCAGACTGTACCGTTTTTGTTGAATTAAGCCGCCAACCATGGTTTTCGATTTTTGACAAAGATAGCTTGTTTGCTTCAAACCAAAAAGCCCCGGCAGGGCTGCAACCTGGCGGGGCTTTTTCACTAAAAAATCAGCTATTCACAAGTGGCGGGGCAACGAGGAAAAAGTAATGCTGATAATTATAGCATTTTGTGAGTACATTTAGCGGCGCTTTTTAAAGCCGGACAAAGTCAGGGGGATTTTTTCTATCCATTCCCCAAAAGGGGCGCTTTGCCGTGTTTTATTTTACGTGCTAAAATAACAAAAATGGGTCCTATCTGGGGTATAGATTTGGGCGGCACGAAAATCGAATGTGCCGTCCTCGAAAGCCGGGAACGCATGAACGTACTCAAGCGAATGCGGCTGCCGACGGAACAAGAGCAAGGGTATCTTCACATCGTTCAGCAAATTCACAAATTAGTAGAAACGATGGTTGCCGAAATCGGGGTGAAGCCTGGCAAAATTGGCATTGGCACCCCCGGTACGCTCGACCCTTTGTCGCAAACGCTCAAAAACTCCAACACCATTTGTCTGAATGGAATGCCACTAAAAAAGGACTTGGAAGGCACCCTTGGCATTCCGATCATCATGGCCAACGATGCCAATTGTTTTGCCCTGGCAGAAGCCAAACTCGGCAGTGTGCCACATGCCGCTCCCGATGCGGAAGTGGTGTGGGGCATCATCATGGGAACGGGGGTTGGCTCCGGCATCGTCATCCGCGGGAAGGTGCTCAATGGCAAGCATGGCATCGGGGGCGAGTGGGGTCACAACTTCCTCGACGAGAGCGGCGGCCCCTGCTATTGCGGGAAATCGGGCTGCGTAGAGCAGGTGATTTCTGGCCCGGCACTGATGAAATATTATCACTCGCTCACCGGCATGAATTTGAATATGGCGGAAATCGTCGAGCGCTACGAGGAGGGGGGCGACGAGGCGGCTGAGACTACCATGCGGCGTCTGATACATTTTTTCGGGATGGCGGTTTCCTGTGTCATCAACGTCCTCGACCCCGATGTGGTGGTGCTGGGCGGTGGCCTCGGCAATATTGACCTGCTCTATATGGAGGGGGTACGGGAGGTGGGAAAATACATTTTCAACAACCGCTTAGAAACGACCTTTCTGAAACCCACCTTAGGCGACAGCGCCGGTGTTTTTGGTGCAGCTTTGCTGAGCGTGGAGTGATTCCCCCGTTGGTGGTTAGCCTGTCTTTATTTCGGGATCTTAATATCATACTTCTTTCCCCGCGTATTCGTCAGCTTAAAGTCGCGAAGCCAGGGGTTGTAGATTTTGAGCAAGCGGTAGCTCACGCCGAACTGTTTTGCAAAGTCGCCGAGGTTGGCGATGCTGGTATCCACGGTGACGATGGCGTATTTATCCAAAGGTGGGTAGCGTTGCTCCTGCGGAATATCAAAGCCAAAAGCTTCGGGATTTTCCAAAACCTCTTTGATGGCGGCGATGCGGAAGATATAACGGTTGGTCTCGTCGCTGAGGTTGAGGTCGTAATAGTTGCGGAAGTGCTGATTTTCAACTTCCTTGTCCAAGCCATGAGCGCCCATGTTGTAGGCAGCGGCGGCGAGGGTCCAGTTGCCGAAACGCTCGTAGTAGTGTTTCAAATGCTGACAGGCAACGAGGGTAGCTTTTTCGAGATTCAGCCGCTCGTCCACCTCCTCGCCCACTTCCAGTCCATGGTCTTTTGCTGTACTCTGCATGAGTTGCCAAACCCCGCGGGCACCCGCACCAGATGTGCCATTGCGGAAGTCGCTCTCCGCAACGGCGGCATATTTAAAGTCTTCGGGAATGCCGTTTTCTTTCAAGATTTTTTCAATAACCGGAAAATAACGGATGCTGTTCTTTATGTTCAAAATGGTGGTGGAATGGCGGTAAGAGTTGATGATGAGTTCCTGGTCAAGCCTTTCCTTCACATCGAAATTCTCAATGGGTATGCGCTCTCCGGCGAACGAGTAATCTTTGTCCATATCCACCTGCGGGATGATGAAAGTGCGCGTCTCTGTGACCATCTTACCGGGGGTATCATCGTACGAGGTGAAGACCATGACGGTGGCAATGGCGCCGAGTGCGGCGAGGTAAAATTTCAGGGATTTTAGCATGTTGTTCTTTTTTTGTCCGTTGTGTGATGCTCGATACTCAGGGGGAAGGGAGGCGGAAATTATTGGGGTTTGGGGCGCTTGAAAATGGGAACAGTAGAGCAAGGCTCTCCGTACATGATGCTGCGGGCGTAAGGTTGCAATTTTCGTGTCAATTCGACATAAGCGGAAGGGGGGACGGGTTTGCTGCTGCAACCTTTGATGACGATGCGCTGGTCTGCGTATTGGGAAGCATCCAACGCTGCGAGCCTTTTTTGGAAGGCTGTTTTATAAAATTCATCCGGCGTACCCTGGTAAATATCTGTGGCAAAAGGAGCGGCACACGCAGCCACCAGCATAAACGCCCACACGGGGATGATGGCATCGGTGGAGCAAAATACCGCCAGGTTCTTGCCTTCGTATTGCGGCCAGTCGTGCTCGTTGAGCGCCTCCCTGAAATCCTTTTCTTTCAAAATCAGCTCCATGAACAGGTAGTCCTTCATGTCGAACACGGCCAGTGCTTCCGGCGGGTAGAAATCCTCCAGGTTTATCGTTATAAGGCCGCTGGCCGCTACTCTGTTTACCAATGGTGTGTCAGTCATGTTAATCCTTTGATGGTGGTTGATTACTCCTCCCCGTTAAGCTGCGCCTTATCTTCTTCCGCAGGCGCCCGCTCGCCGATTTCGCTGCCTGGCATTTTAAAATCTTTGGGTTGGGGCAGGTCCTTCAGGCTTTTCAGTCCGAAGTAGTCCATGAATTTCACACTAGTGCCGTACAGTAGTGGCCGCCCCGGCCCTTCACTGCGCCCGGTGATGGAAACAAGCTCTTTCTCCAGAAGTTTTTGAAGGGTGAAATCGCAATTGACGCCACGGATGGCCTCCACCTCGGATTTCGTCACGGGCTGCTTGTACGCGATGATGGACAACGTTTCGATGGCCGCTTGCGAAAGCCGCTTTTTGGAGGTCTGTTTCAGCCAGGTGGCCACGGTGCCGTGATAGGCCCCTTTGGTCATAAACTGGTAGCCCCCGGCAATGGCCACCACTTCGATGGCAAAGTCGTCCTGCCCGTATCGCTCATTTATCTGTTGCATGGCCGCTTCGATATCTTCCATGTCAAATGACATCTCAAACGTTTCCTCCAGACAGCGTTGAATTTCTTCAAACGAAACTGGTGAATCGGCAGCGAAAATCAGGGCCTCGATATGTTGTGCTAACTTTTTCAAGAAAAGAATGAGTGAATGACTAAAGCCATAAATTAAAACAGCGTGCCCTGCACCGCCGTCTGACCATTTTGAAAAATCGCCTGCACGCGGCGCTCCTCCCAGGCTTGGTAATCGGCCAGCCAGCGCCGGGCTTGGGCTTCCGACAGGTCGGGCAATTCCAGCCAGGCACGGAGAAAAGGCTCCTCGATTTCGGCAGTTGCCACGTAGTTCCGCAAATAGCTTGGAAAGTCGCTGCTGCCCTCCGGCAGTTCCAGGGCTATTTCAAACTGGTAGTTCCTATTTGTGATTTTGCGCAGCGTGTCTTCCCATTGCGAAGGATGGGTGACATAAACAAAATAAACCTCGCGGGCAGGCTCAGCCAGGTTGCGCAAAAAATAAGTGCGCAGGCTTTTTTTGATGAAACTTGTTTCGAGTGGCATTATATCCATGCTTCGGTCAGGCGGTTTAGCTCGCCCATGCGCTGCAAAGAAAAGTGAATTATTCGAACTATCTGCTCGTACTGTTCTATTTCGTCGAGCTCAATCAACCGCCGCCCCTTCCTGTCTTTGAGGAATTTTTGCAGTACCTGATACCCCCCGATTTGAAATTCCCACGCCGCTTTGGGCACGAGGTCGAAAAACTTGTCTTTGTTGATGCGCACGATGCCCAATTCCTCCATCGTGAAATGTTCAGGGAAAGGGTTCGTGCGGTCGTGCGGATAGGGGTCGAAGCGCACGTACTCCACCGTGTCTTCGCCTTCGCCGATGAAGTCGCCCAACTGCCGGTTGCCGGGGCTGCGAAGCAAAGGAGGTTCGGCACCCTTCTCCTGCAAATGCACCCGCGCCAGTTCCCAGCCCAGCGCCGCTAATTTTTCAAACTCCGCCGCCTCTGCCGGGAACGGTATTCTTGGGAAATCCGACTTCAAAAACTCCGCGTACTTGCGCCGGTAGGCGGGGCTGTACAGCACGGCGTAGCAGTAGCCGAGCACCGTTTCCGGTGGGTAAGTTTTGCCGTAGCGACTGTCGAGCCTGGCGCGGAAGGCGGGGGAGAGGTTTTCTTCGCGGACGCCGGGGGAGGTGTAGCGATAGAGCGGGAAAGTATATGATTGAGTAGTTGATTCACCACATTTGGTTTCCGTCATGTACTTGGAAACAAAAAAATGGTTCATGTTCGGAGATTTATTTGACTTGGCAGTGATAAGCGCCACATTCGTTCCCGGCAGGAGGTGCTGCATGACATTTCGCTGCGGGCTGCTGTAAAAGCCTCTTGAATTGCCCGTGTAAAGCGTGAAGCGGGTGTCAAATGGGCGGTAATGAATGGGCTTCACTTTCTCCAATTGCAAGTTTTTCTGCACGTCTTCCAGCGCCGATTTCACCGTCCAGTCTCGCGAGTCATCGCCCAAATCGAAGTGGCGGCGGGCTTCCTCGGCGTGCATTTTGGAAAACCGGGTCACGGTTTCCCACAACTCTTTTTCTGTAAAATGAATGGTCAGCTTGTCCTTGGCGGTGACGATACCGACGGTGTTTAGCGAAAAAATGTCGGTCAGCTTTTGCCCCTGCTCGTACTCTTCCCGCACCAATTCATTGACAGGCACGAAGAAATAAAACGGGCTGTTCGGTTTCAACTCCTGCCAAGTAACTGAGTCAAGTGAATCTTCAGCGAGGCGGTGATACTTCGAGGTGCGGCTGCCCCAAAGTTCGGCGTGGGCGATGCGGCGGGGCAGAGCTTGCCCCGAACCATCGGGGTCTGGGTTTTTGACCAAAATCGAAATGGCAACGCCCTGTTCGATGTCGAAGACGTTCTCGTCAGTGGAGCCGTCGGGCGATTTTTCCTTTTTCTTGGAATTGCCGTGCAGGTCGAGAAAATAAAGCTGGTGAAAAGAGTTCATCAAACTCTGCCGCATTCCCCGGAAGGTGGGGTTGTCAAGGAAAGAGTGGTTGGTGATGATGGCGACGATGCCCCGCTCGCAGCGGTCCATTTTGTCTTGGGCGAAGCGGATGAACTTCACGTAATCGTCTTGCAACCACTTTGGGTTCTTTTCCTTCAATTTTTCCCCGTCCACCATGAAATAGTCCTTCATTTTCATGCTAATCCAATCCCCCTTGTTTTTTGATTCCCCCGAATACGGCGGGTTGCCGGTGATGACGAGGATGGGCAAGTCCTTGATGCGCTGCGCCTGACGGCTTTCTTCGGTGAGGGCAGGCAGCAGGGGGATTTTGGTCTGCGGGTCAACGGGTTCGAGGGTATTGGTGAGGAAGATTTGTATGCGCTCCCCGCCTTCGAGCGGCGCGCCCCGGTCGTGGAGGAACTGGGAGATTTTGAGGTGGGCGATGGTGTACGGCGCGATGAGTTACTCGAAGCCGAAGATATTTTTGAGCAAATGTTCTTTGACGACGGCTTTGGTTTTGCCCTGCCCCGGCGGCAGTTTGCCGAGTATCCGCTGGAACACTTCGAGCAGGAAGGTGCCCGTGCCGGTGGCGAAGTCGAGCAGCGTGACGCGGCGGCTGTCGCCCAAGCCCTCGGCGATGCCGAAGGAGTTTTGCAACAGGTCGTCCACCGCCCTGACGATGAAGGCGACGACGGGCGGCGGGGTGTAATAAACGCCTTTCGCTTTGCGCAGCTTTTTGTCGTAGGCGGCAAGGAAGTCTTCGTAAAAATAGACGTAAGGGTCTTTGACGGGGAGGTCGTCGGCGTCCCTTCGTCTGCCGGAAAAGGACAGCGATTTTTGAAGTTCCGGCAGGTCGAGGCTGTTGAGGATGGCAAGCGTTTCTTCGACAATCCACTTGGTTTCCCGGTACTCGTCCCTGTCCAATTCATCAAGGAAGCTGACCAACTCCCGGATTAGCTCGAAGGAAGTGGAGATGAAGCTTTTGGCGTTGTACAGGCTGACGGGCTTGGCATCGGCGTTGAGCTTGGCGAGGAACAGCCCATAGACGAGGTTTTGGGCAAAAGCGTCGGCAAATTCATTCAGTGTCAGTTCATGGAAAACGTGCTGCCTGAAGGTTTCGAACAATTGGAAAAGTTTGCCCTCGGTATCAGCTTCGTCTTGGCGGCGAAGCTCGTCGAGCAGGAAATCGTGCAGCAGTTTGGCGCGCAGTGCGAGTGCGGCAGCCAGCACTTTGGCGTTGCCGATTTGCTGAGGCGCTTGAGAGAGGAAGCCCCGCAGGAGCTTTTCGACGGCAACAATTTTGGCGGGGTCAAGGTGGGCGCGGTGGTTTTCGAGGCCGGTGGCATAAGCGAGCGTTTCCCGCTGACAGACTTTGCCTTGGCGCAGCCAAATCCATTCGAGGTAATTGGTCAGCAGCAGGTTGTCCGTCAGTTCGAGGTATTTTTTGATTTGGCCGGAGCGGAGGATTTGGTCGAGGTTTTCCCCCACTTTTTTGTTTTCCACGTAGCCGGCGATGCGGGTGGCATCGGTGATTTTGAAATCGGGCGAACCGAATTTTCCCTCCCGGCGAGGCTCGTGCAACACTTTGACCGAGCCACCTGCCAATCCTTCGAGCAGGCGTTGCAACTCGCTGCGGTGCGAGTGCTCGGTGATGTCGGAGAGGAGTGGGCCTGAAGCGCTTTGAAGTATTGATAGAAGAGGTCTGCTGCCATGTCAGTCAGGGTTTGAAGGGGCAAAATATGGAAAATCTTTGGAACTCACAGCAAAGGGCTTTCAGCCTCACCAGCACTCTTTTTTCACCATTTTCTGAAAAGGCAGGTCGCGGGTCAGGCGGAGGTAGGTGATTTCGTTGTGGCCGGGGTTTTCTTCGGGCGGCACATCCTGGAAGTAAAAATCGGCCAGGCCACCGACACCGTTGAGTTGGAAGGCAACGTCCACCATGCAGGCGATGATGGAGGGTGCTTCACGGGGATGCAGTTGGGCATATTTTCCGGCGGCACGCTGCTGGTATCGTCCGAGCTGCTTTTCAGTGGGGCGGTTGAAGTAAATGCGGTTGATTTCGGGATGCTCCTGTGCGTAAATCACCACGAACTCGTCGCCCGATTCGAGGGGCATGCCGCTTTCAAGTAAGACGGCCGGCCGGGAGGCCGGGGTAGCTGACGAGCTGAACCCCTCGTTGCCGGCTACGAAGTGATAGGTCACTTCCATTCGTGTGGGGTAGTTGGTGATGGCCACCATGCCCACCGTTTCCCGCCCCTGGCGGGCCAGCAATTCTTCAGATTTTGCCTTCAAACTGGCATCGGAAGCGTGCCACACCCACCATGCAAAACCAGCTACTACCAAGGCAAAAATGCCTAAAGCCGTTAATGCCTGCCGCAGGTAGCGGTGCTCCAGAATTTTTCGCTTCCGGTTTCTCGGGGTGTCTGCTTTTTGGTCTATTTCAAAGAAGTAAAACATCTTGCCACCTCGCCGCTCCAGCCTGATGTTGCACAATTCATCGTCTATGAAAAAGGTGTACGTCTTTGACTCGAACACTTTAAAATCTATGGTCACAATCTTCGCCCCCACATAAATAAGTACATGCCCGGTCTTGTTGCCATGAAACAACCCGACCCGGTAGTTGCGGCCTGCGCCACCTATGTATGTCCAGGTATAATGGTTCACTTCGCCGTTCCTTTCGGGAAATTTAAAGTGTGATTCATTGGCCCCTTGCGGGGCAATTCGAGAATATTCCGGCACTAAAATTCAAATATACTCTCAGCGCCGGGCACATCCTCTCACCTCGCCGGTTGGAAATGAGATGGCCAAAATATAAACGGAAGGTGTGATGAAAGAAACAAAAGTCCGGTAATCGTTTACTTTAGCAATGATTAAAAAATAACTTCTCACTTTCGAGAGGGCGGGTTTTGAAACCCGCCGGTTTAGAAAGTAATAGAATGGCGGGTTTCAAAACCCGCCCGCTCAAGACCAACCTTGAGAAGTTATTTTTTCAACGTCACTTAGAAACGTGCGCAAAATAACTTGGTAAGTTTTGCAGAAGCCAATTCACCGGGCGACTCGAAGTCACCCGGTGAATTCGCCAGGTTGTTTTGCGCACGTTCCTTAAGGCAAAATTTACCAGTACCTGCTTCCCAAACAAGCTCTTATCAGTTGATGGCCATGCCGCAACACCGTGAATAATTGACGCCTGTTTGTCCATCTTCGCCGGAATCCATCTTCGCAAGGAAATAGTTTTTATCTTTAGCACCTCAACGCCAAGAGATTCCCGTAATGAACTAAACCCTGAACCTATGTTACATGCTTACCCTTTTCGATTCGCCACCTGCACCGTGGCGCTACTTTTGCTTTCGCTCCATTCCATTTCTCAAACCATCAGCTACCAAAATCCGGATGAGTTTTTCGTCTGCGGTGCGGCGCCGTTCGACGTGACGGTGACCAACACTTCGGGCGCCGTTTTGGACAACCCCGCGGTGACGGTGGCCTTTACCACTACCGCCGGCACGGTCTGCGGCATGGCCTATGTCGAAGGCTCGGTGACGGGGGCGCAGGAGGGCAACCTCTCGAATCCCGGCGCTCCGGTTTTTACGCTGAATGCACTGAATCCGGGGGCTTCGCAAACATTCACTTTTCAGGTAAAAGCGCCCTGCCCGGTGGTAGATTGCATTGACAACGCTGAATTTTTTGTCAATGAAATCACGCTCACCTGGGAGGGCGGCAGCACCTCGCAAACCACCAGCCCGTATGTGGTGGAGCGGCCGCTTCTGGTCATCACGGCCATCAACAGCACGGTGATGACGGGCAGCCAGGGCGATGTTTTGCTGCGCAAAATTTTTGTGAGAAATACGCGGCCCGGCCCGCTCAGCGGGTTCATTTTTACCGATGCCTTTCAGCCGGGCATTGCCATCACTTCGCCGCAGGGGGCCGATATTTCGGCGGCAGCCGACACCTTTCAACTGGCGCTTGGCGGCAGCAATTTTACGAGCATCGGTGACGGCGATCAGCTTTTCGAGCTGAACGAGACCTTCGTCATTACCGAAGAAATCCTCGTCACCGACTGTGGCGTGGACATCACCTCGGCGGTGTCGAACATCACGGTGGGTTGGGGTTGCGAAGCAAATGAGATATGCCAGGAAGTGTTCGTCAATGCCATCGTGACTATCGAGCCTACCAACAAAATACCGAAGTTGGTTTGGGAGCCTATCACCTCTGTGCCAGAGTGTTTTTGCGGCCCCGATGGCCACACCCAGGGCATGACCATTACCAACACCGGCGACGGCGAGGCCACCAATATTTCGCTGTCCGTTTTTCGCCCACTGCTTTTCCTGGGTGGTTTCATTGATACGCTGAGCGCATGGGCCGACAGCGCTGGTAGTCAGATTCCCCTCACCGTGCTCCCTGGCGGCGGGTTCAGCCTCTCTTCGCCCTGTGAAGGATCTGCCAACCTGGCATACTCGGCAGTTTTTCTGCTTGCCTCGCTCAGCCCCGGTGCTTCGGTAACTATCTATTGGGACTTGTATTTTTGCCGGGACGGGTGCCAACAGCCCTCCGTGGGCTGGCGCTACAATTACAGCTATTACAAACCCTGCCCGCCCAACCAGTTTATCCAATACACCAACCTTACAGACGTCTTTGAAAAAGGCATCTGGATGGGGGCAACTATTGAACAACAGCCTGCGGAGACGCTACAGGACGACTCCACCTACACCGTTTTTTACGAAGTAAATTATGACAGCCTCACGCTGTTAAATGATGAATTGACGGTGGAAATAACCCTGCCCTGCGGCATGGTGTGGGACGTGGACAACGAGTTGATTTTGGCCGGACAAGCGCCTTTGGACATCACCATTGATGCCGGGAGTATGGAGACGATAGTTACTGCCAAATACCAGCTACCCCTGAATACGGACACGGCCGGGTTGCAATTCGATTTCTTATTCGATTGCGAAAGCCTCTGTGGAGAACAGCAGGTCTGTCAGGACTCGCTGGAAACCACCTGCGAAACGCCGGTGTGCTTAGCGGGCGGCACGGAAATCAACGGCAATATTACAACCACCATCAGCAAATGCAGCGACTACCCGCCCGGATGCAACATGCAACTTTGTTCGGTTTTTGGCGGCGCCTACGATTGCCCGCCTGACTCCATTTGCATCGAGCAGGTGCCGGGATACCTGCGGTACGATTATCACGGCTCGCGCAAGAACTACGGCCTGCCCGACAACGACAACAACCAGTTTGCCGATGGCGCAGGTGCGCTCAATTTCGGGCTGGTGCGCACCGACCGTTTCATGCCAGGCGATACGATACATACTTCGCTCAAAGGCGAGGTCGTCATTGATGTAGCGGGCGAAACCCTGCCTTACGGCGTCGCCCAGCACAACTTTGGGACAATCTTCAATATGATGGTATTGAACAGAAATGCGTTTTTGACGGAGCAGGGCATCGTTCCCTCCGGTAACTCCCTGCGCATCTTCGACAGCAGCAGCAGCACCTGGTACGCCTGCGGCGGCTTGCCCGCCGAAGCACTCATTCAAGACAACCTCCTGACGGGATATAAGTACGACCTCTCGCCCGCCGTCCTCAATGGCTGCGGCCTGCCACCAGGTTTCGAGTACGACCAGGGCGACTCCATCCTCTTCGAGGCCGATTACCGCATAAAATACAACCTGAAACGCGAGACAGACAGCACACCGTTGCGCGGTGATTTTTTCGTCGTACCTTCTTTTTCCGTGTACAACGATTTGGCACCCACCAACCGGGACTCCATCAATTGCTACTGCGATGGCGAAATTTACGAGCTTACCGGCTACGAGTTTGGCATAGTTCCCGGCATTTTCGGGCTGCCGCCCTGCGCTAATTCACAGTACATCGGAGGCAGCCTGTTTAGGCTGGAATTGAACAACGGCAACTTCTTCCCTTACGAATACCGCAACATACTCACGGCATTGGACTGGCGGGTGGCGCTTCCGCCGGGCATACAAATAGCCGCTGCAAAATTGAAATTCCTGCGGCTCCAGACCGGCGTGGAGTTAGCCAACGAGGTACCACTGGTACCCGTCACCTCTAATAACGGCCTTTACACCTACAACTTCGGGCAGTTCCAGCAACCGCCATTGGAGGAGGGATTTTCCGCCCTGTTCCAGTACATCTTCGACGGGCCGTGCGACATCACCGGCTCCATTCCGTCCACTTTCACCACCACCCTCGACTTTGCGCCGGGGATACCGGAACCCGAAAACCCGCTGACCTTTTCGCTCGATGCCACCTCCATCCGGGCGCTCACGCCCAATTTGTTGATTAACGCTCCGCTGTTCAACATCATCAGCTTCGACAACCAGTTGAAGTTGGATTTTACGCTGGCCAACTTCCCGACTATTGTTGCTTCGCAAACGAGCGGCCCGGCGCTAAATACCTGGCTGTACGTCACCTCGGCGAGTGGCTTGGTCAGCGGGTTTCAGCTCGTCAACTTAGAAACGGGGCAGCCCGTGCCCAGCGTGAACGGCGTCTTTCAGCTCGTCAATTTCCCCATCGACACGGTCGCTTTCCGGCTGACGGCCACCAATAATTCCTGTGTTCTGGAAAACCTTGAAATTCATTTTGGCTGGAACTGTACGCCTTTTGAGAGCCAGATACTCACGCCGTGCAACGCGCAGGTGAAGCCCCTTACGCTGTTTTCGCCTCCCGGCGAAATAGACTTTTTCGTCAACAGCCCTGCCGGGTGCAGCGACTTGTGCGACACCATCCCGTATTATTCCATCGAAATTTTCAACGCCCAATTAGGGGCGGTGTACGACCTGACGTTGACGGCGCTGCTGCCGCCCGGCGTCACCATTTTGCCGGGCAGCGGCGAGGTGGAATTCCCCACTGGCAGCGGCAATTTCATCCCCATCGGCGACCCCGAAATATTGAGTAATGGAACAGCATTATGGAACCTCTCCGCGCTCGTGGACACCCTCGGCGGTGGGCTGCCGG
>SCUG01000577.1 GCA_004297645.1 Saprospiraceae bacterium
ACTGATGTAAACTCAAAGATTATTTACCAAATTTACCGTGTAAGAAGCCGTCGTTCAGGCGGCTTTCAAACCAACTTTTTTCACCAACTAAATTTTAAGAAATGGAAAAGAAAATCATTCTTGGAACGCTGGGCGGCACCGTCGCCGGCATGGTCGTCGCAGCCGCCATCTTCATGGGTATCTTCGGCGGCAAGATGGAAAAATGGATGGCGGACAACGCCTCCTGCCTCAACGACATGAACCCTGTCTGGTGGATAGTGGGCAGCCTCGTCATTTCACTTTTCACCGCCATTTTGCTCCACCGATTCGGTGTGAGTACCTTCAAAGGAGGCGCTATTGCCGGGGCATGGATTACGTTATTCATGGTACTGTGGTATGACATTATGACGGCCTCCACTTTCAAGGCATTCACTTGGGATTGGGTGCCGTTTGATGTCATTGGTAACACCATCACGGGAGCAGTGGCAGGTGGGGTCATTGGGTGGATTTTTGGGAAGGTGAAGTAGTTTGCTTTAACCCCAAAACCATTTTTCTCCAAGATTAAGATGTTTCAAACCGTGAGGAAACTGCAATGGTGGATGCACACCGTTGGCGGCTTTTTTCTCTTTTGTCAACACGAAATAAGTTTAGCGTACAAACGCTACAAGGATTGATTTTCAGTGCAGTTCTTAATTTAAACAGCTATTTAATATCAAATTAAATGACACCATCCATGATTTTCGCTGTATCCATTTTCACGTACTTCAGTGCACTTGGATTTTTGATGAGTATTATTTGGAGCTTCAAGACGGAGGCCGCTTATAATATGTTGAGCATGGCGGCTGGTCTTGACCTGCAACAAACATCTGTAAGCACGTTGGAAACTGGAAGGGCCATGAAGTTTCTCTTAATTGACTTCACAAGCCAAATGGCCGGACTCAATCTTTTTGCGCTGTTGATTATCTGGACGCCGTTCAGGCATGGCGAATTATGGGCCTGGATGTCGCTTTGGTTTTATCCCTTGATGTTTGCTTGGCATTACCTTCATTACGCAACAAAAACGAAGTTCTCCAAGGTCCAGATTGTTTACTGCGTAGTGAGCATTGCTGCGCTGTTGGCAAGCTACTCCCAATTCAATTGAACTAAAAAATGTGGTGCTTTGCCTCACAAGATTTTAGAACCTATTGCCTTTCAAATTGCATCATAAGGGGGATAGAGGCTACTTCATAAAATTCACCATCATGAAATCTTCCACCAAAAAAATACTCAAATGGACGGGCATCGTCTTCGGCGTCTTGCTGCTGGCAGTGGTTGCTCTGGGCGCTTACGTCTATTCGCTCCTCCCCAAACCTGCGGGCGAAATCCCAGCCTTGCAAAGCGAGCTTTTCACAAAACCTGACACGCCGCTGCCGGTGAGCGGGAAGTTCATCTATAAAACAGCCACCGAACTTGCCGCCATGATTCGCAAGGGTGAGGCCACCTCCACCGAGGTGGTGCAGGAGTACCTCCATTTCATCAAAAACAACAACTACAAGTACAATGCGCTGGTCTGGTTGTTTGAGGAGGAAGCCCTGCAAGCGGCGGCACGGGCCGATTCCCTTTTCCGGCAGGGCATCCTGCTCGGTCCACTTCACGGCGTACCGATGACGGTGAAGGAGCAGTTTTTTGTAAAAGGAAAATACTCCATGCTCAACGCCAAAATGATTGGTGGATTCCGGGCGCCGGAAGACCAGAAAATGGTCGCTCAACTGCGAAAAGCGGGCGCCATCATCATCGGCACCACCAACGTGCCCCTCATGCTGATGGACTACCAGACGCAGGGCGAAATTTACCCCCCCGCCAGCAATCCTTACGACACCACCCGTACCCCCGGCGGCAGCACGGGTGGCGGCGGTGCGGCATTGGCGGCTGGTTTTACGCCGCTCGAAGTGGGTGGCGACCTGGGCGGCAGCATCCGTGTCCCTGCTGCTTTCTGTGGGCTTTACGGTTTGAAGACCACCGAAAAGGCCATTGATATTTGGGATGCCGGATACCCCGGCTTCAAGTTTGACATGAAATACAGTGCGCTCGCAGTGGGCGGCCCGCTTGCCCGCACCCCGGAAGATGTGGAATTGCTGTGGAGCGTGCTGAAAGACACGCCCAACCAGTTCATGCAAAACGTGACCTACCATTACGACACGACCAAAATGCTGAACCAATACCGCATCGCCTGGATGGACAGGCTGAAATTCGGAAAAGAAGAGTTGCCCGTCAGCAGCAGCATTTTGACCAAACTCCACGCCTTAGTGGACAGCCTGAAAGCGCACGGTGCAGCCTCCGAACGCTCCATGCCCGATACCTTCGAGGAGCAGTTCAAGACCTTTTTCTCGCTGATGCTCTGCATGAACACTCAAGGGCAGCCCTGGCTCATGTGGCAGTTGATAGTGCAGGACATGAAAAAAACAGACGACGGGAGCATAGACCTTCGGGATGTCTATGACCTGGGGATTTCTTTGGATGAAAAAAAATACGGCGAACTGCTGGAACGGCGGAAGAACCTGATAGACCAATGGGAGTCCTTTTTTGAAAAACACGACTTTTTTATATGTCCGGTAATGCTGAGTCCCGCCTTCAAAAAATGCCCGATGGACACTCCCCAAACCATTGATGGCAGAGCGGTCGCGTACTGGAACACCGGGGCCTTCTGCATGATGTTCAATGGTACGGGGCACCCATCGTTGGTCATACCACTTGGATTGGACAAAGACGGCCTGCCTGTTGGGGTGCAGGTGGTGGGCAAATATTTTTCCGAACCGGCTTTGATTCATTTTGCGAAGCTGCTGCGAAGGGAGGGGGTGACACCGGGGTTTGTGCAGCCGGAGGGATGAGGTTTTTATCTGCTAAATCTTCAACTGAAACACCTCAATTTTCTACCGCAATACCATTTTCCGGGAAGGTTCGGATATGTTTTCATTGGCTGACCCTTGCATCGTACAGCGATTTAACAAACTCATCGCTGGATGGGCCGAAGGCAGGCTTGGCCGGCACTCCATCAATTGCTTTGAAGGATGCCGCCAACGGGCTGCTTTTGAAACCCATATTAACAGATGATGGGCCGATGGAGGCGGTGGCGAGGATTGGAGTGAAACAAGTTTGACCGGCAATCAAAGTCAGTAACAGCTTAACACCCCCTTCCAAAATAGAACACGGATTTAACAGATTTTACGGATTTGAACAGATTATCCTGCCGGGCACGGCGAAAATCAGTTTAAATCCGTCCAATCCGTGTCATCTGTGTTCCCATCCTCCCCGCGGGAAAGGCTTCAAATATTCCTCACAACTCACAACCGCTTAAACGGCATTTTCATCATCTCCCAAAAAGTCTGCCCGCCCGGCTCCCGGAACAGTTCTATGCCGAACTGCATCTTCTCCACGTCCGCCTTGCCCGCCGTTCCGAAAATCCGGTCCCAGAAAGTGAACACGTCGCCGTAGTGGCTGTCGGTCTCCGGGCGATGGCTGCTGTGGTGTACCCGGTGCCAGTTGGGGGTGATAAACACGAGGCTGAACCAGCGCTCGAACCAATCCGGGTAACGGATATTGGCATGGTTAAGGGAGAACCAGGGCAGGGCAAAAGCGAAGTAAATGGTGATGCTTTGAATGGATACCCCAAGCAAGGGCAGGAAGGCAATCTGCGTCAGGGTTTGCAGCATGAATTCCACCGGGTGGAGGCGAAGCCCGTCGGAGGCATCGAGTTCCGTATCGGCGTGGTGTACCCGGTGGAAGCGCCAGAAGAACGGCACTTTGTGATAAATGACGTGAAAAACGTAGCTGTTCAGGTCAACGAGCAACACGCCGATGACGATGGCGGGCGCCGACTGACCGAGCAGTTGGTGCAGCAGGCCGATGTTGTTTTCCTGCGACCACAGGATGGCTGCAACGACGAAGCCGCCCAACGTGGCATTCAGCAAGAAGGCGACGGCAATCATGCCCACGTTGTGCCAGCGCTGCCGTTTTCTACCTTTCGGATGTTCGAAGTAAGGGAGGATTTTTTCCAAAGTCATAAAAATGGCGATACCGGCGATTGCCAGCAGGGGCGTCAGGTTGCCCAATGTTTCAATGATGTTTTGCATGGTTTTGAAATTTTAAAAATGAAAAGATTTTGTCCGTTTGACCCTGCAAAAATGAGCGGGAAAAGACTGGCGGTCGTCCATGCCGATAGTTCCGGACGTCCTGATTTGCCGGGTGCTAAAAGGCGACACCTCGGAATAGCGGCTGCCATCGAACAAATTAGCTCCGTTCGAACTGCCATTTCGAGGCGTCACCTTTAAACTACCGGTTTGCGGAAAGCCGAAGGCGTCGTGCCGGTCATTTTTTTAAAAACAGCATTGAAAGCCGCTTTGGAGTTGAAGCCGCTGTCGAAGGCGATGCCGAGGATGGACAGGTGGGCGTTGTCGGGGTCGAGGGCGGCACGTTTGAAATGCTCCACCCGGTGCCGGTTCACATAGTCGAAAAAGCTCTCCTGTTTGTGCTGGTTGAGCAACTGCGAAACCTGGTGCGGCGTGGCGCCGAGGAGTTCGGCGAGTTGCGGGAGGGTGAGTTCGGGGTCGAGGAAGACTTTTTCATGGGCCATGGCGGCGTCCAATTTAGCCAGCAATTCCTGCGCTTTGCGCTCTGTCAGCCCCGATTTTTCATATTTGACGGGGGTTTTCACCAAGGCAGGGTCGTCCGTTTCCGTCACTACCTCTTCGGGGATGTTTTTGAAAATTTCCGGCTGCTTCATTGCCCGGTAGCCCATGACGTAAATGATGACCGAGAAAGCGAGGTTCGAGAAGTTGTCAGCAAAGCCGATGTCATAGACGCTCAACAGGACGCATACGACGAAACTTGCCACGATGGCAAAGATGAACTGCATCAGCCAGCGCAGCGATTTTTTTTCCGTGTTGGAAAAAACCTGCCGGATGTGCCGCTCGTGCCGCAGGATGAGTGCCACCGTCAGCACGACATAGACGGCGTTTACCAGGTTCGCCGCATTGAAACTCCATACCCAGGTATCGGGCTTTTTCAGGTAGCTGGCTTCGAGGATGTCTTTTTTCTCCAATGCCGAAAGCCAGTAGAACGGCACGAAATAAAGTACGTTCAACAGAAAAGGTAAAAGGTGTGCCCAGTGCCACCAACGCATTTTGAAATTTTTTTCCGTAAAGTTTTTCACAAAAAACCAGGTGGAAATGCCTATCAACACCGCAAAAGGTGTGTGGATAAGGGCAATATGAGGCACTTGCGGAGTGATGTGCAGGTCGTAAAGTGCCGTACCAGCAATGTTGATGGAAAACGAAGCGAGCAATGCCGCCAGCCACCGGTTGGCTTGCCGGTTGCCTTCGGGCAGGGCGAGCAGCATCATGCTGAAAAAAATGCCCTGGGCGGCGCCCAGTAATAAAATGACGGAGACGATTTCCTGCACCTGGTAGCTGATTTGGTGGAATGGCCGAAAGGTACGGAGCAGTTGGGCAGGTTGCGTAACAGTTGCTTTTTATTCTTTTTTCTTGCTCGCCTTCGCCTTCGGGTTGAAATCAAGGCAGAGTTGCACCCAGTATTCCAAGTCTCTGTCAGCGTCAATGCCCTCCGGCCCAACGAAGACATAGCCCTTCATCGGGCGTCCGGTGAAGTCCATTTCCCGACAGCCTTTTTTGGTGAGCGCTTCTTCGTAGATGGCGTGGTCAATGCGCCCCATGAGCATGTCGTTTACCACGCCGGCGCACATCTTGCCGTCCACGAGGAAGCAAAGGCCACCCATCATTTTTTTCTCTTCAAATGCGGTTCTTTTTTCGTTGAAAATGCGCCGGATACGGCCGGCGAGGAATTCGTTGTAAGCCATCTGTCAGGATTTTGGTTTAAAATGGTTTTTCAAACCTACGAAAAACTGAATGACAGTAAAATAAACCCCACCGGGAAAATCGGTCAACATCCGCCATCCAGCCGCCAAGCCCGCAATATCTTCACCACATTCACCAAAGTCACAGCCCCCAGGAAGTGTTTGACGGTATGCCCGCTCCAGAAATGCAATGCGTCGAAAATAGCGGCATCGAAGTACTCTGCAATTTTTGCCAGCAGGTACCATGCAATCACAAAAACTATGGAGCGGATGTAAGTAACCTTGCCCGGATAAAGCCAGATAAGAAACGGCGCAATGACCATCGGGAAAAACTGCACAAAAGCATAGAATCGCAAATCCCCCGCTGGCACATGGTCTTCCCCCACGCAGACGCTGGTTCAAGTCTCCAGACTTGAACCGCATATCAGCATGTCTCTGACATGCGTAACTGCCATACCACATTCGCTGGCTTACTCATGTCGGAGACATGAAAATACCGGGTTCAAGTCTGGAGACTTGAACCAGCGTATTTGAACCAGCGTATTTGAACCCCCCGCTGGCACATGGTCTTCCCCCACGCAGACGCTGGTTCAAGTCTCCAGACTTGAACCACATATCAGCATGTCTCTGACATGCGTAACCGCCACACCACATTCGCTGGCTTACTCATGTCGGAGACATGAAAATACCAGGTTCAAGTCTGGAGACTTGAACCAGCGTAGACTTGAACCAGCGTAATACGGGTAACAAGGATGGCAGGCTTTTTTCATGGAAACCTCTTACCTTTCGGCATCCATTCCAGATGATGGCTGTTAAATCCCGCGGATGATTTCTCATTGCGATACGCCACTTGCAAAGTTTGAGGTCAAGATGAACTACCCTGTTTTTGACTGTTGGGACGCTTTGCATTAGACTTGAAAATGCCGCCGCTTTCCCAGGACTAACATAAAACTCAAGCTCATTTCGATGAGAACTAAAAACTTGGCCTGCTTTGTATTTCCCTTTTTGCCGTTGAACATAGTTGTCGTCAAACCTTACAACCTGCGCACCTTTGTCCGCAAATTCAAACGGCCTGCCAGCCTGCCCAATACCTGCTTTCTCTTTTGGAGCATTTTTTTAATTTTTTTATCCCCGGCTTTTTCGCAAAGTTACATTGCCGGGATACAGCGCTTCGGCATTGAAAAGGGCCTGTCCCACCGGGAGGTGCAGTGTGTGTTCCAAGACCGGGAAGGTGCCATTTGGGTTGGTACCCGTTATGGTTTGAACCGCTTTGACGGGTACCAATTCAAAAATTGGCAGGCAGAAGTGCATGGACAGGCTGTCAATTATATCAGCCGCATCGGTCAGGACGACGAGAGTTTGCTCTGGATATGGAACCACAAGGGCATCCTTTTTCTCGACCCTGTCACCGAAAAGTTTAGTAGCACGCACGAGCGGTTTGGGCACGATTTGCCTTTTGACCCGGAACTGAAAGCACAACGAAGTTGGAAATATTGGGACATCCGCTCCATACCTGCCGATGCGGATGGAAGGCTGTACCTGTCCAACCTCAGCGATGCTTTTTTCACCTTTCACTCGAAAGAGGGATTTAAAAAACATCAAGTACAAGGCGCCGGACATCTTGAAATCGCAGACGTGGACAAGACAGGTCATGTCTGGGGGCTCGATGGAAGAAAAATAATTTTGAAGATGGACGGGAAGGGCAAGGTGCTCGAGCGCATCCAACTGTCGCTTCCGGAGGCAATACCAAACAACGTATTATTGGCAGAGGGTTATTTGGCCAACTTTTTTGAAAAAGGAATACCTGGGTTTTTGGCGCCCCGGCAAAATCCAAAGGACCGGATTGGCCCTGAAGTACCGGGGCGCCTGGAATTCATCAACCCAGTCTTAAAACATTTTTGGATAAAAGGAGAAGATGGATACAGCGTTTGGTCGGAAAACGGCGAACTGTTACTCAAACTGAGTGTAGAAGACCTGCCCGGCCGTTTGGGCAATGGCTTCAACCACGTCATCACGGACAAAACCGGCCGGATGTGGATAGGTTCTGATTTCGGGCTAATAAGCATAGACATCAGGCCCACCAAATTCAAACGCCATTTTTATTTCGACGATGAAAGCCAAAAGCCTTTCAACAACTCAGCCCGTGGGATGGCAGCAGATGGGGACGAACTGCTGGTAAATTTTGAAATGGGGGGTTTGGTAAGCCTGCCAGTCTCAAAACCTGGCCATGATTTTCAATTGCTCGACCGCAACTTAGGCCTCTTCGAGGGCGAAGCGCCCGTCAACGGCCGGCAAATCAAGCACTTAGCCATCCCCATCCTTTATATCACCAGTTACGACGACCAGGCCACCTACGGCCAGACCGAAGCGACGCATCTCACCGGCTACTTAGTGAAGCCCCTGAGCAGGTTCACGCTTAAATCTTCCATCAGCCTGGCCATCAAAAACCTGCAAAGCGCCGTTCCGGTACTTGCCGAAACCGGCGGCCCAGAGGCCGACGATGCAACTGAAACGGTCAAGTTCTTTGCAAAGGATGCCCTGTTTTTTAAGAAAAACAGCGTTTTCCAAAAAGTGGAAGTGAAGGACATCCACTACCTCGAAGCAGATGGGGACTATGTGCTGACTTATCTGGGTGAAAATGAGAAGTTCATTTCCCGCTGCACCCTCTCCCAAATGGAAGAACTCTTGCCCACCGAAAACTTCATGCGGGTTCACCGGGGTTTTATGGTGAACTTGTCAAAAATCCAATCCATAGATTTTCAGGAAGCTGCCCTCGTCGTGGCCGGCCGTACCCTGCCCTTGAACAAGCTTAAATTGCAGGAACTGAAAGAGGGCATTCGGAAAGTGAGCTAAGTAGGTAGTCAAGTGATTTTTGACAAGTACGCTCAAGGGTTATTTCCCGCAAAGTCACGCTAAGGAGCAAAGTTTCGCAAAGCGTGACTTAGCGTACTTTGCTCCTTAGCGGGACTTTGCGGGAAATGAACTTATCAGACTTTGTTTGACTAACTACTAAGCAACGTGTCGTAAATGATTTTCCGGTTTATGGCAATGCCATCTAGCAGGATTAACTAAACCTCTCTAAAGTAAGGTGCGACCTCTCCGAGGTCGAAATCCAATTCATGTTGCCAATTTCTACCAACGTGCGACCTCTCCGAGGTCGAAATTGATTTTAATGCGTTTGCCCTGAATTTAAGACCCATTCCCAACTGGGATATTAGGTTTGGTGAATGAAACGAATTTTGTTCTCCTTCGACTTTTCTCGTGCAATTACCCTGACTCGAAGCATAAACAGCTACGGTCTTAAATGCTATTCTGTCTCTAAAGAACCCCAATGACGAAGGAAATCTAAAGGCCTGCATACATCTTCCAATGTTGCTTAGGGGTGCGTCACTTTCGCCATTGGCTGTTCTAAGGTATCAATTTTTTTCAATGAACTTCCGTTTCTTACTTGGCATCAAATACATTCTATCGCAAACGTACGAGGGGTCAGGGGCGGGGGCGAGCGCCAATTTCCTTCACCTTTCAATTGCAATTCAACATGAAAAATATTATTCAACACCTCATAATGCCGGTGTTGTTTCTCCTCCTGACAGGCAGTTTGCGCAGCCAAAACACCTCTCCGAACTGCGCCACCGTCAGCGACGAAAACTTCTTCACCGGCGAAGTATTCTTCAACTACGGAAGCATGTCCAATGCTTTCAATTCCATCACCCGTACCAGTTTCACCGTGGGACAGCCCGTCATTGGCACCAACTTCGGGCAGGACTTTACCGGCGGCTTCGGCTTCTGGACCCGCTTCCTGCTCCCGCCCAACGCTCCGGCCGTCATCGCCTCCGAGGGCGACCTCGAAGACCGCATCCAGTTGGATTGGAAACCCGACCCACTCTCGCCCGCTGCTTCCGGCGGCTTCAACGTCTATCGCAATGGCGCGCTGCTGGCACACGTGGACCCCGACACCCGTGCGTTCATTGATTTCAACGTACTGGCGGGCAAGTTTTACACCTACGAAGTGGCGGGGGTGAACAACTTCGGCGAAGGCTACAAAGGCCCGGCGCTCGGTTTCCTCAACCCCAACGGCGTCGTTACCGGGCAAATTAAATCGTTCAGCAACAACCCTGTGCCTGGGGCAATCGTCACCTTGTCGCCCACCATCGGCACGGCAATTGAATTCGGCGGCAGTGCCAGCCTGTTTGCGCCTTACATCCCGGCGCTTTCGCCGGGCCAGTTCACCGTGAGCTGCTGGGTAAAATTGGGCGACGGCAATGACGCCTCCGGCATCATCGACCTCGGCAGCAGCATCGGCAAAAACTGGTGGCTGCATACCACAGGGGCAGGCACGAAGGGCGTGGCGTTCAGCATCGGCAACGGTGTGGGAAGCACCACCACCCTCAGCCATGAGTTTGCAGCAGCCACCGCCAGTGATTGGCATTACGTCGCCGCCAGCTACAACGGCGCTTCGCTGTTGCTCTATGTGGACGGCGAGCTTATCTCAACGGCAGTCGGCTCGATGCAAACAGACATCATGACTTTTTTTATGGGTAAACGGGGAGACGGGTCTGGCAACCTCACCGGGAAAATTGACGAGGTGCGCATTTATGACCGCCAGTTGGCGCAGACGGAAGTCCAGATGTTCATGAACCGCACCGTGCCTGCCAATGCCGAAGGGCTACAGGCCTACTGGAAATTTGACGAGGGCGTAGGCACGAAAGGCTTCGACCAAAGCGCCAACAAAACCAAAATCTACCTCTGTGGTGCAAGCTGGACAACCGACAAGCCCCCCGTGGTGAACGCCGGCATCACCGACGAAACGGGTTTTTATGAAATCGCAGGCGTCAACTACGGCGGCGGCACGACTTTCACGGCCCAGCCGGGCAAGAATTTTTACTTCAACCAAAGCCTCGAATTCAACGGGGCGAACGAAAGCTACGCAGACCTGACCAACTTTGCCCTGCACGACAGTGCCTCGGTGACGGTGACGATGAAAGCCTTCGACTTCAGCGGCAACCAGGCGATTTTAAGCAAAGCGGACGCTGGCGGCAACAACCAATTCCTGCTTTCGCTGAACGGCGGCAACCTCGAACTGACCATCGGCAGCGAGACCCACGCCTTCGGTTCGCTTGGCATGGGCTTCCACCATGTGGTCATGAATTTTGAAAAAACAGGCGGCTCGCTCGACGCGGACTTTTTCATAGACGGAACTCCGGCAGGCACACATACTTTCACGCCCGTCGCTGACTGGACGGGGCGGCCCTGGAAGCTCGGCGCAAAAGCGAACGGAGCAACGGGACACTCGAATTATTTCACCGGCTTGATTGACGAGGCGGCGTTTTTCGACGTGTTTTTGCCGCTGTCCGATATTCTGACTTTCGCCAACATCGGCACGAACGTGGCGCATCCGAACCTCGCCAATTATTTCAACCTGAACGAAGGATCCGGCACCATACTGCACGACATGGGCACGGGCTTGAGCGGCGAGGGCAAAATCCCGATAGCTATCGGGAGCGCGGGCTGGAGCACAGTGGCTGCCATTGAAATGACGCTGGCGCACAAATTCACGCCTTCTTCCAGACTTGCGACGCTCAATCCCAGCAGCACGAGCGTGGACCAGGTTGACTTCACCGACCAAAGCACCATTCCCGTCAGCGGCTACGTGCGTTTTAGCGGGACGAATTGCTTCGTCAAAAAGGTGGAGATTTTGGTCAACGGCACCTCGCACGTGCCCCAGATTTTCACGGATGTGGACGGCTACTTTTCCGCCGACTTCGAGCCGGGCGCGGATGTGGTGCTGACGCCGAAGTTTGAAAACCACACGTTTTACCCGGCTTTTTGGGAATTGGAAAACCTGTCTGCCCCGGTAGCAGGCATCCTGTTCCGCGACCAGACGAAGCGTACGGTGAGCGGGCAACTGGCTGGCGGGTACTGCCGCAAGTCGGTCATCCCCGACGGCGCCATTGTAAAAGTGAAAGTGGCGACGCTCAACGGCTGTTTTGAAAAGGTCCTGGAATTGCCCTCCAACGGCAAGTTCAACTTCACGGGCATCCCGCCCGACTCGGTGACAGTGTCGGTCATCGAGCATTCCAACTTCGTTATTTACACCTATTTTAAAAACCTCGGCGGCGCTAAGCTCGACCTGAAATTGGAGAACGACACCATTGATTTCATCTATTCTCCCCGCCGGAGAGCGAATTTCGAGATGGCCAGTTCGATGGCGGCGTAGAGGGTGCGTTCCTCAAAAGGTTTGGTGAGATAGGCATCGGGGCCGGCGGCGGCGGCGCGGTTGATGGTGGCCGGATCTGAGAGGGCGGTGAGGAAAATGATGGGCAAGTCGTACAGGCGGCGGATTTCCTGGGCCAGGCGGATGCCGTCCCAATCGTCGCCTTCGAGGCGGATGTCGCAGAGCACGAGGTCGGGGCGGGCGGATTGAAGGGCGGCGAGCGCCTGCTGGTGGTTGTGGCAGATGCCCGTCACGGCATAGCCGAGGTCTTCGGCGGAATAGGCGAGGTCTTTGGCGATGACGGGTTCGTCCTCGATGATGAGCAGGTTGATCATGTTGTGGGTACGTTGCTCGTTGGATACGGGGCCACCAGTTCAATGGTTGCGCCTTGCCCGTTGGAAAAAAATAATTGCCCGTTGAGTTTTTCTGTTAAAGACCCCACTAATTCCAGCCCGAAGGAAGTGCGGTTAGTAACAGGTTTGCCACCGTCAAGTGGCAGGCCGGCGCCATTGTCCACAACTTTGAGGCTTAAAACATCTTTCTTTTTTTTCAAAACCAATAGGATCTCGCCCTTTCGCCCATCGGGAAAAGCATACTTCAGGGAGTTGGTGATGAGTTCGTTGGCAATGAGGCCGAGGGGCACGGCGGTGTCCACGTCGAGGGCGAGGTCGTCGAGGTCGGTGCGGAAGGAGATGCGTTCTGCGTCGGTGCGGTAGGCATCGAAGAGGCTGAGGGCGAGGTCGTTCAGGTAGGGTTTGATGGGGATGTTTTTGAGTTGGCCGCCCTGGTAGAGGCACTGGTGGAGCAGGGCCATGGAACGTACGCGGGCCTGGCCGGTGCGGAGGGCATCGAGGGCGTTTTCGTCGCTGACGTGGCGGGCCTGGATGCGGAGGAGGCTGGAGATGATTTGCAGGTTGTTTTTCACCCGGTGGTGGATTTCGCGCAGGAGGGTTTCCACCTCGTGGTTCTTGCGGTTCAGTTCGGTGTTGGCGGTGGTCAGTTCCCGGTTGTGTTGTTTGCGGAACCGGGCGTTGCGCCAAAGGGCAAAAGCGAGCAAAACCGACAGTGCCAGGCCGCCGAGCAGGCCGCACTGTTGGGTGTTTTTGAGCTTGTTTTGGTTGGAGAGAGCAGTGATTTCCTGTTCCTTTTTTACAGTTTCAAAGCGGGTTTCCATTTCGGCGATGATGCGGCTTTTTTCGGCATTGTAAATGGAATCCTGGGCATTTTGAAAAAGCCCTTGGTAGCGGTAGGCTTTCTCGAAAAAGCCGAGCGAGGCGTATGCCTGCGCAGCGTTGTCGTAAAGCGGCGGCAGTTCCTCTTTGGCCTTCACCTGGCCGATGGCTTTTTCCCCAATCTTCAAATAACTGCGGGCCTGTTCCGTCCGTCCGGTTTTGGCAGCAGCCACTGCTCCGCAAAAGGCCAGGCTGGTTTCGGCCCGCGCCACTTCGATTTTCTGGCTAAGGGGCAGGTAGGTTTTGCAAAGGGCGAGGACGGAATCGTACTGCCCGGTTTCGAGGTAGAGGCCGGCCATGTTTTCGATGGTGGTGAGGATTTTTCTGGGACGGCCAAAATCCTTTTTCATGGCGAGGGCTTGGCGGAAATACTGGAGCGCTTTGCCGTAGTCGCCGGTCATTTTATAAAGCGCCCCCAACGAATGATAAGCGCTGGCGAGGCCGGGTTCGTACTGGACGCTTTTCGCCAGCCGGATGGATTCTTCCAGATAGCCGGTGGCCTGCACGTACCTGCCTTGTTCGCGAATAACGACGGCGGCCTGTTTCAGGTTATAGGATGCCAAATGGATATTCCCAGATTTCAATTCGAGGCGGTAGGCTTCCAGGTAGGCCCGGATGGCCTCTTCGGGGTGGCCCAAATCTTCCTGGACGCTTCCCCATTGCTGGAAGGCACAGGCCGAATCCTGCTCGCTTTTGCAGGCCCGGAAGGCCAGCCTGCCCAGGGAATCAGCCAGCGCTGCTTTGCCCTCGTTGCTGTACACTTTCGCCGCCATGCCCAGCGATAGGACGTATTCCGAAGCGGGCAGGCGGTATTTTTCACACAGCCTGACTTCCCTGTTGAAACAGGCCAGGGCCGAGTCGGCCTGCCCCAGTTCTAAGTGGTAATTCCCCCGCCAGAACAAAACTTTGACCATGAGCGCCGGGTGGCGGGCAGCCAATGCCTGCGCCTGGCCGAGCCAGGTGGCTGCATCGGATTTTCCCAGGGCTTTGCTTTGTTTGCCGGCCATGCACAGGCAACCCGTCACCCAGGCCGCCGTGTCGTGGGCGGCAGGAGCGAGGCGGAGGATTTCTTCGGCATATTGCCTGCCCTCTTCGTTGGCGATTATGCTCCGGTACGGAAGGTCGCAGAGCTGCACCAACACTGGCAGCCGCCCGGCGCCTTGCAGCCGGGCCAGTACCTGCCGCAGGCTGTCGGGGTTCTCCGCCCGAAGGCCGGCGCTCATAAGGATGAACAGGATGATGGGTGCTACTTTCATGGGCTTTTATGGCTCTTAGAGGTGACACCTTCTAAAAAGGTGTCACCTCTGCTTTTATGGCTTTTAGAGGTGACACCTTTCTAAAAAGGTGTCACCTCTGCTTTTATGGCTCTTAGAGGTGACACCTTTCTAAAAAGGTGTCACCTCTGCATTTATGGCTTTTAGAGGTGACACCTTTCTAAAAAGGTGTCACCTCTGCTACACTCAAACCTATGCCTTTTTCTTCAAGGCTTTCGCATCCCCCGTTTTTTTTTATTGTCTTAAAACCACCCTTCGTTAAGAATCAGCCTGCCTTCATTAAAAACTGCCACCGGGGAAACCGCTTTTCGGATACCTTCGCTTTTCCAATTACCGCATTTTAATAACTCCAACTGATAACACAAGCCGCCCTTATGGCAGACGGGCGCAGTTGAAATGTCGTAACGCGGGGTTAGCAGGTGGCCGGTGGTAAACGCTGGCAGCCCTAACCCCGCACCTGCGCCAGGCGGCCACACATGTAACTTCTCTCATCCCCGGTTTCCGGGATAAAAACATTGAATAATGAAAACCTTTACGGCATTTCACAACACACTTATTTCCCGCCTGGCCGGACTGGCCATGGCCCTGCTTTTTTTACAAACAAACCTGACGGCCACCACCTGGTTTGTCAACGACAACGCTGGCGGCGCCAACAACGGAACCTCCTGGACAAACGCCTTCACCGACCTTCAAAGCGCACTGGCGGCAGCGGCGTCCGGCGACGAAATCTGGGTCGCCGCCGGCACCTACAAACCCACCTCCGGCACCGACCGCACCATCTCCTTCGCAATGAAAGCCGGCGTCGCCATCTACGGAGGCTTTGCCGGCACGGAGACCATGCTCGGCGACCGCAACGTGGCGGCCAACGTGACAACCCTCTCCGGCGACATCGGCACGGCAAACGACAACACCGACAACAGCTACCACGTGGTGACCAGCTCCGGCCTGACCAGCACCGCCCGGCTCGACGGCTTTACCGTTACCGCAGGAAATGCCAATGGTAGCTCTCCGAACAACAGCGGAGGCGGGATGTACAACACCTCCTCCTCCACCCCGGTGGTGGCCAACTGCACCTTCAGCGGGAATTCGGCCGCCGATGGCGGAGGTGGGATGTACAACGCCGCCGCTTCCTCCCCGGCGGTGACCAACTGCTCCTTCAGCGGGAATTCGGCCAGCAGCATTGGCGGCGGGATGTATAATGTTTTCTCCTCCCCGGCGGTGGCCAACTGCACCTTCAGCGGGAATTCGGCCAGCAGCATTGGCGGCGGGATGTATAATGTCTTCTCCTCCCCGGCGCTGACCAACTGCACCTTCAGCGGGAATTCGGCCGCCGATGCCGGCGGGATGTATAATGACTCCTCCTCCCCGGCGCTGACCAACTGCTCCTTCAGCGGGAATTC
>SCUG01000578.1 GCA_004297645.1 Saprospiraceae bacterium
TAGTATCAATTTACTAATGGAGCTCTGATTGGAAATGCTTTTGCCCAGGTGAAACAATGTCCGAAGTTAGGAACTGTCCCGTCCCCTGTTTTTGGGGCTTGTTTTTAAAAATTTTTAATCAAAGTTAGATTCCCAATATCTTGTCTCAACTATGGAGTTGACAGTTTTGAAATTGAATTTTCTTCCATCTGGAAAGTACATAGGAACATTACATTTTGACGATGGGAGAACCGCATCATTTAAGTTTTCGATTTCCCAATAGGAAAAATTCCCATCGCTTGATTTTGGTAGGGCTTGATGCCCCACCAAAATCAGGTACGCCCCTCTGGAAAAAGGAAAAGCATCCCGGTTGCCCGAAATGCTTCCCTTTGACTTGACGTTCAGCTTAAAGCTTCACCGTCGGTCTTTTGTGATGCTGCAAAGGTACTTATGCCTTCCCTGACTTGCAACCGTGGTCTGTGAGATAGTCCTGACAATAGGGGGTTGAACCGCCCCTTTTTTGAAAATGCCTTATTTTTGAAAAAAATACAGCGATGGACGTACAGACCATTTCAAAAGAGAGAAAAGAAGTGAGTGAAAAAGTACCTGATTACTTGGTTTACGAAGTAGTAAGGGGCAAGCCCATTTTCTACAAGGGTTACAAGGATGTTTTGAACAAAACAACAACCTTTGAAGAAATAAAAATGGAAAGCACACTTCAATCTTTTTTGAAAACCTATCTTTCACATCTATTGATAGTCAGCCTGTCGGGTAGAAACATGGTTGTGCTTGCTGGTGAACTTGGGTTGAATCTACCGGATTCTTCCAAACGGGGAGCGAACCTTTCTATTTTTAAAAAAGAAAACCTGCTGATTCACAGGCATTTTTCAGACCTGCCGCCTGAAGTTATCCTGGAAATTGACGTTCACGCAGACACCGAAGCGACGACGGAAATGGACTACGTGCTCGAAAAAATTCAGGACTACCTCGATTTTGGCGTCAAGAAAGTCATCAGGATTTTTACCAAAAACCGCAAAGTCATGGTAGCCACCAAGGAAGAACCCTGGCTGACGCAAAGCTTGAGCATGGACATCGAAGTTTGGGAGGAGGTGAAGCTGAGCCTGCAAGAGCTGGCCGAACAATTCCAGAACAAGTAAATCCCGGCACTTTGAAAAATTTATTCCCACCCGGCACTTTGAAGTGGTTTGTTGCAGTACTGATGGTCGTTTTGGATTTGGAGCTGGGCTATTTTACGGAGCAGCACGAGTTCCCGAAAATCATCGCTTTTTACATCCCTTTTTTCGCCCTCTACCTTTTCGCCTTTCACCAATCCAAAATTCCCTTTTTCATTTTCATCGCCATCCTCCTGCGCTTTATCCTGGTGTTCTCATTGCCACACCTTTCCAACGACGTGTACCGCTTCATCTGGGACGGGCGCCTGCTGGTGCAGGGCTACAACCCGTTCGACCACCTGCCCCGGTATTACTTAGAGGCGCAGCACCAGGTACCGGGCATTGACCAGGCATTGTTCGAGGCCTTCGGTGCAAAGGATTTTTTTACCGTATATCCGCCGGTGGCGCAGGCCCAATTTGCCTCTGCCGTGTGGCTCTTTCCCGAAAGCATCCGGGGGGCTGCCATCGTGATGAAATTGTGGCTATTCGCCTTCGAGGTGGGCTCCATTTTTTTAATAATAAAACTGCTAAAACGCTTCCGGCTTCCCGCCCGCAACGTGCTCATCTATGCACTCAACCCGCTCATCATCGTAGAAATCACGGGCAACCTCCACTTCGAGGGGGCCATGGTTTTTTTCCTCCTGCTGGCGCTGTGGCTATTGGTAAAATGCCAACCTCAAACTGTCCGCTGCATTATTCTATCCGCCGCCGCCTTCGCCTTTTCCATCTGCTCTAAGCTGCTGACGGTGTTGTTTCTGCCGTTCTTATTTTATTATTTTAAAAACTCAGGCAGGGTTTCGGCCCCTGCCGGAATAAAGTCAGCATGGACAGGGTGGGAGAAAAGCATCCCCTACTTCGCCGTGACCGGTCTTGCCACCGTGCTGCTTTTTTTGCCCATCGTCAATGTCACTTTCGTTCGCAATTTTGGTGGCAGCCTGAATCTGTATTTTCAAAAATTGGAGTACAACGCCAGCTTGTACTACCTGCTGCGATGGGTGGGGTACCTATTCAGCGGGTACAACCAGATAGCCGCCATCGGGCCAGGTCTGGGCCTGCTGGCTATGGCCGGCATTTTATGGATGGCGTTTTTTAAAAAACAACCCGCCGCTGATATTGAGTCTTTTGAAAAAAATATGCTGGAACTATGGCTGTTCGCCATCTCACTTTACCTCGCATGCACCACCACGCTGCACCCGTGGTATTTAGCATTGCCCCTCGTGCTGTGCGTGTTCACCCGCTGGCGCTTTCCCGTGGTTTGGTCGGGGCTTATTTTTTTGACTTACGTCAATTACAGCTATGAGCCTTTCCGGGAAAATCTATGGGTGGTGGCGCTGGAATACGTGGCAGTTGCGAGTTGGTTTGTGTGGGAGTGGAAAAGTAAAACTGGAAATACGCAATCACCGGCCTATCTTAGCCGCACCAAGTAATTTCGCAGCCATGCGAATCAACGAACAACACACATCATGTCCCAAACCACCATCTACCACGCTCTCACTGAAGCCAAAGCCGCCGGCAAGAAAAGGTTCGCCGTACTCATTGACCCCGACAAAGTGCGGCTCGGCAACATGGACGGTGTGCTCGACAACGCCGTGAAGGCCGGCGTAGATTACTTTTTCATCGGCGGCAGCCTCATCGTGAACAACATGCTCGACGAGTGCCTGCTGGCCATCAAAGAACGCTGCCACATCCCGATGATTTTGTTTCCCGGCAATTCGCTCCAACTCAGTTGGAAGGCCGACGCCATCTTATTCCTGTCGCTCATTTCGGGCCGGAATGCCGACCTGCTCATCGGCAACCATGTCATCGCCGCCCCCTACCTCAAGCTCAGCCCGCTCGAAATATTGCCTACCGGCTACATGCTGCTGGACGGCGGGGCTTCCACTGCCGTGCAATACATGAGCAACACCCGGCCCATCCCCGCCAACAAAGATGACATCGCCATCTGCACCGCTATGGCAGGCGAGATGCTCGGCCTGCGCCTCGTGTTCATGGACGCTGGCAGTGGCGCACCGAACCCCATCAGCGAGGACATCATTGAGTCGGTCAGCAACGCCATCTCCATTCCGCTCATAGTGGGCGGCGGCATTCGCACGCCGGAAAAAGCATCGGCGAACGCCAAAGCAGGTGCCGACGTCATCGTGGTGGGGAACGCCATTGAAAAAGACCCCGGGCTGGTATTGGAATTGGCGGCGGCGGTGCATTCGGCGGAGAGGGAACCAGAGTAGGCGTCACCCTGCGCCCCAGCCCCACACCCGCTCGAATAAGCGTTCCAACAAACTCCTTTTTTTCGTTACAATGCGCGCAGTGCCCTTCATTTCCTGCCGGAAGGGGATGGTTTGGCCGTAGCTGGTGAGGAGGCTGCCGGGCAGTGCGATTTCTATTTCGTAGCCGCCGCCCACCGGTACCGGCCCGATGCGGCTGACCTTACCGGTCAGCACGCCAGACTCGCGGTAAGGATAGCCCTCCAGCCGGATGTTGACGGGCAGCCCGGCGCTCACTTTGCCAGCGCCGGCGCCGGGCAGCAAGGCTCTGGCGATGACGGGGCCTGCCTCCTGCCGGGGCACGATGGTCAGCACTTCGGCGCCTTTTTCCACAAATTGCTGTTCGCTCCAGGCGTTGGTCAGAGCCACTTCCCCGGCAATGGGCGCCACGAGCAGCCAGGTGTTTTTCCAGGTTTCGATTTCACCGCGCAATTGCTGCAACTCGCTGCGGAGGTCGAGCACCCGGTCGTTATGCCCATTAGACTGTAGTTGCCGCAAGTCGAGGATTTGGGCTTCCATTTGCCGGATGCGCAGTTCGTTTTGAACGGCGCCGGTGCGCAGCGATTGCAGCTCGCGGCGCAGGCGCAGCCAGGCAGTCTGGCTCTGCTCTTTTTCAAGCCGGTTGAGTGCACCGGATTCAAAAAGAAGGCTGTCTTGCCGGAAGTTTTCCCGCGCCAGGGCGACCTCTTCGTCGAGTAGGGCCTCCTGCCGGGAGAGAGAATGGTTGAGCGAAACGGTGGCGGCTATCTGGCTGCGCAGGTTGCTCATTTTTTGAAAATTGACATCTTGCCGGAGGAAGAATTGCAGGTCTTTGAATTTTTGAGAAAAACGGGCGTAGCCCGCCTGCAAGCTTCCGAGTTGCAGTGGTTCCGGCAATAAAACGGAAGTCAGTGCGGAGGGGGGCTGGCTGTCCAGGTTTTTCAAAAAATCGCTCAGTGCCTGTATGTCCGGCAGATGGGCCGGATTATCAAAAACGGCCAATAAGCCACCCTGATTTACGAGGCTCCCATTTTGCACCAAAAGCTGGCTGATTCGGGCGCTTTGCCCGGCCACTACACGGATGGGTGGGTGCTGCGTGGTGAGCACTGCCTGCGCTTCCACGACGTCGGGGTAGCGGACAAACCAACTAATAGCAAGCATTAAGAGCACTCCGGCGGCCAATGCCGTCGTGCCCCAACGCAGCATCCATCCGGGCGGTTTGCCGATGATGGCTTGCATGTCTTCGTGCTCGCTCAATCGGAGGTGGTCAGGATTTTCGTCAGGCATTCTATTATTTTTCAAGATGGTTAGGTATAAAAGTCACGTTCATCGGTGTTTTCAAACTCAAGCGACTTTGCGGTTTTTAAGTCACCGGACTAACTGGTGATAGACAACTCTATCCTTCAATTCCATTGAAGGACGTTTGCATGCGGCACGGAATCAAGCCCCCAATTCCAGTTGTTCTTTGACCAAATGATAATAGGCTCCTTTCTTTTTGGTCAACTCTTCATGCGTTCCTTCTTCTGTTAACGCACCCTCCTGCAGCACCACAATTTTGTCAGCATTTTTCACCGTGCTCAGCCTGTGGGCCACGATAACAACGGTGCGTCCCTCGAAAAAGCGGTTCAGGTTTTCCAGGATGATGTGCTCGTTGCGGGCATCGAGGGCGTTGGTGGCCTCGTCGAAAAACAGAAATTGCGGCGCTTTGTACACAGCCCGTGCAATGAGCAGGCGCTGGCGCTGCCCCTGGCTCAGGCCATTGCCGCGGGCGCCCACCATGGTGTGGAAGCCCATCGGCAAGCTCTCGATGAAATCGCTGAGGTTTGCCGTTTGTACGGCTTTGTTAAACCGCTCTTCGTTCACGGGGCTATGCAGCGGGTCGCTCTCGGCTATATTGGCGAGCAGGGTGTCGGAGAAGACAAACCCGTCCTGCATGACAGCGCCGCAACGGCTGCGCCATTCATCGGGCGGCAGGTCGTTGAGGTTGTCAGCCCCGGTTTTTATCATACCTTCCGTGGGCGCATAAAAACCAAGGAGCAACTTTATCAGCGTCGTTTTGCCGCTGCCGCTGGGGCCTACGATGGCAGTCACCTTCCCGGCCGGTATTTCGAGGTTGACGTTTTTCAACACCAAACTGGCAAGCGCATTGTAGCGAAAGCTCAAAGACTCTATGGTAATATTCTCTCCCTTCTTTTCCCCATCCTTTGCCTGCTGCGGACTGTGGACTGCGGACCGCGGACTGCGGACTGCGGACTGCTTCCCGCTCACCTCTGTCAACCTTTCCAGGCTCAATTTCGCATCCTGCGCTGCCCGCACGAAGGCAGTGATTTGCTGCAACGGCACATTCAACTGGCCCGTGATGAACATGATGGCGAGCATCATGCCGAGTGTGATTTCGCCATTGATAACGGCGGCGGCGGCCACCACGGTGATGAAAATGTCTTTCACCTGGGCGATAAACTGAGCCCCGGCCTCCTGCCATTGGCCGATGCGCAGCGAACGCAAGTTTGCCTGAAAAAGCTGGGCCTGAATGTGCACCCACGCATAGCGCCGCTTGCGTTCGCTGTTTTGCAACTTGATTTCCTGCATGCCCTGAATCAGCTCGATGAGGTGGCTCTGGTTTTCGGTGAGTGCCTGGAAGCGGAGGAAATCGGCATCAGACCGTTGTTTTAAAAAAATGGCAATCCACCCGGTGTAACACAAGCTGGCCACGGCGAAGATGAGGAATATTTGGAGGCTGTAAACCGCCAGCACTGCGCCGAAGATAAGCAGCGTGAATGCCGAAAACAGGATGTTCATGGTGGACACGGTGAGGAATTCTTCGATGCGCCGGTGGTCGCCGATGCGCTGCAACAGGTCGCCGGTCATTTTGGTGTCGAAAAAGCGGAGGGGCTGCTGCATCAGTTTTTCCAGGAAATCGCTGACCAACGACACGTTTACCCTCGCACCGATGTGCAGCACTATCCAGTTTTGGATGTATCGCACGGCAGTTTGCCCGGCGAACAGCATCAGTTGCCCAAACAGGATGAGCCAGATAAAATGGAGGTCGTGGTTTTCGATGCCCACATCCACGATGGCTTGGGTGAGAAAAGGAAATAGGAACTGAAGGAGGCTGGCCAATATCAACCCCAGCGCCAGTTGGCCGAGCAGCCGCCGGAAGGGGCGCAGGTATTGCAGCATGAATCCGAACCCGCTCCAAGGCCGTGACCCGCCGGTGCCCTCCGGTGCTGTGGCATAAAAATCGGGCGTTGGTTCGAGCAGGAGGGCGATGCCTGCACTCGATTGGCCACTCCAGCCTTTTTTGAATTCGGCAATCGGGAGTTTTATCTTCCCCCGCTCCGGGTCGGCGACCCAGACGCTCTTTTTGTTGATTTTGAAAACGACGGCAAAATGCCGGCC
>SCUG01000579.1 GCA_004297645.1 Saprospiraceae bacterium
GCCGGGGGGAGGGGATATTGGGGGCTTCGCCCCCAAACCCCTAAGCCAGCGAAGCCAGCGCCAAATACCCGGGATGGACAAAACCTAACGCTCGACAGTATAACCGGCATGATTGAACGCAATACCGGTTCTTATTTCATTGGGGTGCGTAACAAATCTAAGGGGAAGCCTATGTGGCGCCGAACTGGAGTCCGGCGTTACGCCGGCCGCAAATTTGTTACGTTCTTATCATTCAGCATCCTCCGGCACATGCACCGTCAGCCGCAAAACGGAGCACACGGCTGATTCGACGAACTTATCCCTGGCCCTCCGGTAAATAATTTGCCGCCAGCTTCCTTCGAGCGGCGTACCTGTGATGAGCAAGTCGTAGCCTGCCGAAGCTTCCGAAATGATTTGAACAGGCTGTTTCCCTTTCACAATAATCAACTCGTACGGTGATTCGCATCCTTTCATCAAGGCTTCGGATTGTTTTTGAATCGCGCTGAATTCTTCTGCGGAGACATCTTCCGGCACCACCCGCATCAAGGTCAGTTCTGCCTTGTGAAAGCGGGCGATGCGGCCGGCATAGGTGACGAAATGAATATCATTTTTGCCGGGCCGCAGGCAAACCAGAATGCGCCGGATGTAGCGCACTCCGTTGTCTTTGAAGAGGGCGAAATCGCTGTGGATGTTGGTCAGCAACCACCCGATGGGGTTGCGCACCAGGATGCCCTGCCGGGAGCGGCCATGCCAACCCATGACGAGCCAGCGGCCAGGCAGTACGAATATCCCATTCCCCAACATCCCCCCAACTGCGATGGCAATTACAATGGCTAACGAAAGGCTGCGTTCGAGTTTTTTCAGGTAAAAGGCTTACGTTGACGTAGGTGCTCAACAAGGGGAAGAACGGAAAATGTTGTGAAATGGCAAAGAACCATTTCAGCTTGACCTTGCTCCGGGGTAGTGGGTCAAGCATTTGATGGCGATACGATTGCTCCAGGCAATCGTACCGCAGGTGCCATGCCATTCGAATAATGCCCACTAATCCCTTCCGAATACCTCTCAATATTGCGCCCGCAGCAAATCACTGCTCAGTTGCAGAAGTTGCAGTTCGAGGGCTTTTGTGTTGTATTTGGTGGCGGCGGTGAGGAGGTTCATTTGCGCCTGCCGGAACTCCACGGAAGTGACCTGACCGATGTTGTATTGCGCTTTGGTACGCACGAAGTTGAGGCGGTTGGCGGTAAGGTTGTGCTCTTCGGCGTAGAGCGTTTTTAAAAGTGTGTCAGGGTTGAAGGGAGTGTTCAATTAACTGTGTCAAAAATTTTGAATAGCCCTCTGATCCAGCCAGAAAATCTTTCTTAAACTTTTGACACAGTTTTATGAACATTATCTGCGAAAATTCTAAAGCGCCAACACGCTATATCTTCCCCAGCTTCCAGTCGAATGGGCGCTTTTTCAGGTCCTCCAATTTTTCTTTCAGCTTGTGGTCAATCAGTTCTTTTTCAGCGGCGATACGGGCCAGTACCAGGTGGCGGCTCACTTCCGTGTCGTAATTCACCTTGGTGTTCACCTCATTGGAGAGCAAGGTCACATGCTCCAGGTTGGCCATTTGAAACCCGTGCTCAAGCTCGTGGAGCAGGTAGTCGTAAGGGCTGCGATAGGAGATGAGTTTCACAAATACCGGCGCCGTTTCGATGGAGATAAACAAGAACATGATGAAGATGTTGGCGAAATAAATGGCCTGGCTGTTGGCGGTGAGCCGGCTGAGGGCTTCCATGCGGGCGGCCATGCCATCGTACTTGTCTCTGTCGAGGGCGGCGATGCCAGCCTGGGCAGCCGAGTCCACAGCCACGAGCGCCATTCCCTTTTCTTTGATAAGCGGGAGGTTGATGGCGAGCAAGCTGTCCAACTCGGCCTGAGCCTTATCAGCGTCGGCTTTCTTCGCCCGGTAAATGGGGCCGAGGTTTTTCTTGCGGGAGCCGCCCGTGCCGTCGGCTTCTATTTGGGCGATGCGGGCAAGAGTGTCACGGGCGGCAGTCTTAAAGGTGATTTCGTCTTTTAGCTTCGCAATTTGCTGCCGCTGGTCTTCTACCTGGGCATTGAACCGCTCTTTCACTTTGTCCTCCTGTTGTTTGAAAACCTCCTGCTCCATCGTGAGCAGTTCGGCGTTGATTTCCTTTTCAAAAATCTTCAACTCCAAAGGCTTCGAAATAACAATTGCCAGCAAGACAGCCATCGCCAACCGTGGCGCAGCCACTACGGCGTCCCGCCACCATTTGCCATAACTTTTCATGCTCATCACGATGTAGCGGTCGAGGTTGAAAATCATCAGCCCCCAAACGAGGCCGAAGCCGGCGGCCATCACGTACGAATCGAAAACAGTGTACAATGCGTAGCCAGAGGAAAA
>SCUG01000580.1 GCA_004297645.1 Saprospiraceae bacterium
CACTCCAACCCGGAGGACATAGCAGCGCAAAGAGCATTTTTCAACTTCAGTTTCATGGCTGCGGGCGACAAGGCCATTCAGCCCCTTGCCGTAGTTGCTGACACTATGCTGGTGGGCGAAAGCTACAACCTTACGGCTTCGGCTTCCGGTGGTTCGGGCAGCTACTTTTACGCATGGTCGTCGGACTGCGGCGGCACTTTCGGCAGTCCAAATGCTGCCAATACGACCTTTACCACGCCAGCCGTAACATCAAATACAACCTGCAATATCAAACTGACAGTGACTGATGATTGCGGCACCCGCACCAGTTTTCAGAATGTTGAAGTCACCATTCTTTCATCCGAAATATGTTCCAACGGTATTGACGACGATGGCGACGGCTTAGTGGACCAGGCCGACCCAGACTGTTTCGCCCCTTCAAATACTTGTAACTGCACCGATAACTTGATTGAAAACGGGGGCTTTGCAGAAAGCACTATCACAAACTGGGTAAAAGACGCAGCTACCGCACTGAACTATGATAGCGGATACGACCCATGCGGGAACAAGACGCTCCGCATTTCCAGGTTCAGTGGTTCCGGTTTGCTCGACCCGGCCCTGTGGCAACAAGAAAACAGCATTACCTCTGACAAAATTTACACCCTGGCTTTTGATGCAGGCACCACGGACCCAACCAAACTGCACCGGATGTACCTTCGTTTTTACAGTTCGAGTGGTATTTTGCTTTCTGAGGAATTTTTAGAAGTAAACCACAATGTAAGTTCAAACGGGCAACTCAATTCCTATTCATTTTCAGTCGTTGCCCCAACGGGCAGCTCGTATTTGCGGGTTGGAGTGGCATTGGATGGTGATCAGCTTTGGCTCGATAATGTTTGTTTGAGGAAAAGCGCTTGTGCATCTCCAACCTTCAATCTACAAACGCCGGCGCTGATCAGCGGCACGTTTGGGGCCATTGGCTCTAAGTACAAATACTACAACGCCCTCCCCGGCACGGATGCTATTTTGACGATAGTCAGCAGGTCGCATTCCGATATTGTCATCAATAGCATGGATGAGGCAGAAGTCACCAATGGTGGCTACGATTGGGCCTTCCAACCCATCATAGATTACAACTGGTACAACGGCGGTGGGACAAATGACCCTGCCGGTGAAAAAAGCGTGACTTTCAAGTTCGAATTCGAAGATGCCCTGACCGGGGCGCCTCAAGCCATTCCGCAAATCAACATGACTGCTGTGGATGTAGACGGTAATAGTTCCAATATCAAGGAATTCGTGCAGGCCGGCGCTTTTCAATCTTATGAAATACAGACGCCGACACAACTGACTTTATCAGGAGGGCTAAAAGCCAAATCAGATTTGACCAACTGGCCGGGAGTTACTGAAACGGCTTTGCCTTCCATGATATCCTATGTTTATAATAATGCTTCCTCCGTAACGGTCACTTACGGGGCTGATTATCTGGGTGGCAGTTTAAGCAATGCCTCTGAAGCCCGTATGAATTGTTTGTTCTTCAAATGCTATGACT
>SCUG01000056.1 GCA_004297645.1 Saprospiraceae bacterium
GGCCCAGCCCCTGGTATCAACACAGTTATTAGTACCATAGCCAAGGTTTTCCTGAAAGACGGATACCGCGTGCTGGGAATACATGAAGGGTACAAAAATCTTTTCAATGGCAGGGCCGATGTGGTGGATATCGACTTTCAATATGCCGACCGCATTTTTCCGCGTGGCGGTTCTACCCTGCGCATGAGTAGGTACAAGCCAAAAGACGAGGAGTTTTCGGCCGAATTTTTCATTCAAAACAGAGTGGTATTGCTCGTAACAATCGGTGGGGACGACACTGCCTCGACTTCCAGCCGTTTGACCAAATGGCTCGAAGGCAACCACATCAAAATCCAAAACATCCACGTACCCAAGACCATTGACAACGACATCCCGTTGCCCGACATGATGCCCACCTTCGGCTTCAACTCTGCCAAGGATGAGGGAGTGCGCATTGGCAATACCATCTATGAAGATTCGCGTACCAGTGGCACCTGGTTCGTTATTTCATCAATGGGGCGCACTGCGGGCCACCTGGCATTTGAAATCGGTGCGAGTTGCCATTTCCCTGTTATTATCATCCCGGAGATGTTCAACAAGACGGAGGTTTCCCTGGAAAAAATCGTCAGGCTCATCATCTCTTCTATGGTCAAGCGCAAGATCAATCAGGTGGAGTACGGCGTAGCCATTGTCAGCGAGGGAGTTTTCCACATTTTAGCTAATGAGGATATTAAGAATTGCGGCATCGAATTTACCTACGATGAGCACGGGCATCCCGAACTTGGCAATGTCAGCAAAGCGCACATCATCAACGTGCTGGTACAGCGGAGGCTGAAAGAATTGGGTATGGATATTAAAAGCCGCCCCGTGGAAATGGGTTACGAGCTGCGCTGTTGCCGGCCGGTGGCTTATGACCTAACGCTATGTACAGTGCTCGGAATGGGGGTGAAAAAATTGTTCGAGCTTGGCTACAAAGGCTGCATCGTTTCAACGACACGCATGGCTGAAATTAAGCCGCTGTTTATGAAAGATATCGAGGACGAAACAGGCAAGATTCCACCGAGATTGGTTGATATCAACACAGAATTCTCCTCGCTGGTATTGAGTGATTTGCACGTGCTGAATGAAAGGGATTACGACCAGGCAAGTTTTTACTTAGAGGCTCCCGAAGAGTACGATTTTTATAAAATCCTGAACTGGGATTACAAGCCCTCTAATGTGCTTAGGCCCATCGCCGATTGATGCCAGGGGCCGGTCAGAAAGGATAAAAGTTTAGGAGGTTCAACTAAACCTCCTAAACTTCCTAAGTAACGGTTAAAAAATAAGTTCCCGATTTCTGCCAGCCTTGGGCTGGCAGAAATCGGGAACCTCTCTCTCTTTTTTCGGCGGCGAAGCCGACGAAAAAAGAGAGAGGTTATTTTTTGGTCGTTACTAAGCTGGAAAAGCCAGAACTCAGCAGGGGTATTGCAAACAGGGGTTTTGGGGTCTTGCCCCCAAAACCCTGGCCCAAACCTCTTTCCTAAATCACCACTTTGAACACGTGCAACGGGTACTCATTGGGGCGTAGCTCCACATAATTCCAGTCGTTGAACCAGTGGTAGGTTTTACCAGTGAGAAGCTCTTCCACTTTCAGATTTATCCACTTGCCTTTCAGTCCCAAAGCCTCTTTGGGTATCTCCACATAGCCCGACTGTTTTTGCTGCGGGTCTAAATTCACAATGCACCAAATGAGGTTTTCCCCGTCGGGGCTTGTCTTTACGTAGCTCATTATCTTATCGTTGTCGGTATCGGAGAAGATAAGATTAAAGGTGTATTGCAACGCGGGGTTTTCGCGGCGCAGGGCATTCAGTTTGGTGATTAAATCAATGAGCCTGTTTTGTTGCTGCCAGTCGTGATTTTGCAACTCGTACTTTTCCGAATTCTGGTAGCGCTCCTGGCTTTCGGGGAATTTCAGGTTATTCATCAGCTCGAAGGCAGGGCCGTAAATGCCACAATTGGAGGACAAGGTAGCTGCAAGCGCATAGCGCAACATGAAGGTGCTTTCATCCGCACCGGCCAGGTTTGCCGGCAGTATATCAGGAGTATTGGTGAAAAAATTCGGGTGCAGGTATTCTTTCGTTTCACCTTGCGTCAATTCGGTGAGATATTCCTGCAATTCTGCCTTAGTGCTTTTCCAAATGAAATAGGTGAGCGACTGGGTGAATCCCCCTTTCGCCAATTCCTTGATGACCTTATAACGGCCGAGTGCGCCTGACAAAAACACCGTATCGGGATACTTCGCTTGCACCTCCCCAATGAGCCACTGCCAAAAGGCGAACGGCTTGAGATGAGGTGCACTGGCATAGAAAATCCGCACGCCCTTTTCTGCCCAAAACAGGACGACGCTTTTAAGCTCCTCCCAGAGATTGCGCCAGTCTTCGCATTCAAAATCGAAATTGGCTATATCCACATAATTAAGAGGTGGCTCCTCGTCGGTGGCAATGCGGCCGTCGGGTAGCCGTAAGAACCAGTCGGGATGTTCCTTAATGTAAGGGTGGTCGAGGGAGCAGCGCAGGGCCAGGTCTATGGCGACGCTCAGGCCCTTTTTAGAGGCCGCATTTATGAGGTCTTCAAAATCAGCGAGCGTGCCAAGTTGGGGGTTGACAGCCTTGTGTCCTCCGTCATTACTGCCCACCGACCAGGGAGAGCCAGGAGCTTCCGGCCCTGCGCCGGGAGTGTTGTTAGGCCCTTTGCGGTTGGTGATGCCTATGGGGTGGATGGGGAGCAGCAGCAGTACGTCGAAGCCCATGCCGGCGATTCGGGGCAACAGCTTTTCGCAATCTTTGAAAGTACCGTGCTTACCTCTCACCGGACTTGCAGAGCGTGGAAACATCTGGTACCAGGTGCTGAACATTTCGCGCATAGCGCCCACGCGCACCTTGAGATTTTTATCGAAAATGGTGATATTTTTTTTGAGGACGCAGGCATTCACGAGATCCGCAAATTCTGCACTCTTCACTAATTCGATGGCTTTTTGAGGATGGGCAGAATCTTCCAATAGCACCACCCGGGATTTCAACTTTCCGGCCACCTCATTCGACGATACAGCGGCCACAGTCTTCAGCAGGCTGGCTCCGGCGAGAAATGCATCGGTCAGCGGCCGCCCGGATTTTTGTTTGTACAAAATGCGCTCAAACCACGTGGCTAACCCGTCGGTCCAAGCCTCGATTTTATAAAAATAGAACCCTTCTTTTTTTACGGTAAAGCTCGCTGCGAAATGGTCGTCTTCCAGCGGGGTCATGGGTATTTCGCTCCAATTCCGGGCTTTTTCTTCTTTAAAAAGCAGCGACGCTTTTATGACGTCATCACCATCAGCGATGATTTCGGCGCTGACATCCACCGTTTCGCCGGGCACTTTTTTGATGTAGTATTTTCCTTCGTCCAGCGATGGTTTTACATTTCTGATGATAGTTCTGTTTCTCATGCGCTTGAGCTGTTTTGGAAGATTGGCGAAAACCCAAAGGTAGTAGGAACTTTCATTTTGCAGAAACCACGGACACGAAACTTGGCTCTTGGGATGCCAGGTGGAAAATGGGTCATCGCAATGGTTGTCAGGTCAGGCGTTCCAGCCTCTTGAGCAGGCTTTCTTTATGCCACCTTGCGAAGGCGAGCATGAAAAAAGAATAAATTATGCCTCCGGCAAAGAACAGCAGAAAATGCTTCGCAATATGGGGTACGCTGACGTTGAAGTGCGGGTATTCATTTACCAAAAATACACCACCGCCGGTCAGGCAGGTGAAAAACAGCGAGTGGAAGGCGTAAAATTTAAGCGCCGGTATTTGCAGCATGGCGTCGTAGCTGGCAATCTCCCGTTGCAACTTTTTTTGGTGCAAATTCAGTTTTTTTTGTGCGTCCATGATGTAGTATTTTATCGCAAAAGTTGGAGGGAGCCTTGCCGCTGTTGTGCAATGAAATGACCGTTGTTGAGCAGGTCAAAATTAACCAAAAAAACATAGCT
>SCUG01000581.1 GCA_004297645.1 Saprospiraceae bacterium
GCAAAAAATCAACGAAGAAAGCGGAGGTCATCAGCAAGTGTCAAAAAGCTTGCACCGAATTGAAGGAAAAGGCAAAAATTGTGGAGGTAGATTTTGACAATGCAAAAGAAAAGCAATTCATGGATGAGTTGAAAATTGTTGGCATTGGTGATGTTCCTCAAACTTATGTGATTAATGCCAAGGGGCAAATAGCCGGTGCTTTTAGCGGCACTACCGACTCAAAAATCCTGGTCGCAACTGCCACAAAACAAATTTCCGGCGGTGGGTGCTGCGCCCCTGGAAGTGGAAAAACCTGCGCACCACCGGCAAAGCCCAAAAGCTAACAGATATTCCATCCTTCAGATTTTCAAATTCGATTTTTCCCATAGCGCCCGCTGTGTGCGGCAGGTTTTGCTGCGGTATATTCTACCATATCAGGCGCCCAGCGGGCGCTACAGGGGAATATCGTATTTGGAGCAATCTCTTGAATCACCATCATTCTTTCTTAGAAACGATGAAAGGATAAGTTTACCGTTCCTTAGCATCGTGTCGTAAAGTCGTAAATAAGTTGCCGGTTTTGGTTGAGGAGGTTGAGTTTAAACATTCTAAGCCTCCTCAACCTTTTAAACCGGAAAGTTACTTACGACACATTCCTTAACACATCCATATCATGAACCTTTTCAACTTAGTTTGGATAGAACTATTGCATCGTAAAGGGCGGCTTGTGTCGGGTTTGACGGCCATCGTTCTCGGCATTTCCGTGATTGCCGCCATTCGCTCCGTCACTGTTTTTTCAGAGCGGGCCGTAGCTGTAAATCTGGATAATTTGGGTGCCAATATCATGGTACTTCCACAGGGCGCAACCACTGACGATTATTACACTGCCGATATTGACGCTCCCACTTTCCCCGAAGACTATGTGGAACGCATCGTCTCTTCTAATCTGCAAGGGGTCGATAACCTTTCTCCCAAATTGACAAGAAGGATAAAAGTCGGTAAAGATAATTTTGTGCTTACGGGCATTCTCCCCGCCAATGAAGTTGCCTCAAAGCCACTTTGGCAAACAGTAGGACTTATGGGCGCCGAGGTTAAAGCCAGTTGTGCCCCATCCAATTCCAAAAATCAGTCATTGGGTTACAAAGATGAACGGCTGCAACGAAAAACCATTGATTCTCTTGGTGTCAGTGACTGTTATATAGGTTTTATCGCAGCGCAAAAGTTATCCGTGAGTGAAGGAAGTGACCTGACGATAGAGAATAAGAAATTCAAAGTGGCAAAGGTACTCCCCGAAACGGGCACAGTTGATGACGGAAGAATTTTTGCCCATCTTCATACGGTGCAGGAATTGCTCGACATTGACCATCAACTCAGCGCCATTGAGATTATGGGTTGCTGCAACGCCATTTCCGATGGGCTGCTCAGCAAAATGCGAAATATCTTGCCCGACACAAGAATTACCACCATCGGTCAAATCGTGTCCACGCAAATTCAGACCAATAATATGATGAACAAATTGTCATTCATCTTCTTAATCATCATTTTGCTGGTCGGCGGAATTTCAATAGGTAACTATATGTGGGCGAACGTAAATGAGCGGAGAAAAGAAATCGGGACTTACCGCATGATAGGATTTTCGCAATCACGGATTTACACCATGCTTTTAATGAAAGCTGTGATACTCGGCTTGATTGGCGGCGTATTGGGTTATGTCATCGGCACGTTGGCCGGAATGATTTTAGGGCCTCAGTTGGCCGGAATATCTGTGCAGCCCATTTTCACATTATTTTTTGTGTGTGTTCTATTGTCTGTAATAATTTCAGTTGCAGGCTCATTGATACCTGCACATCAGGCATCAAGGATAGAACCCTACTCAACAATGCAAGAAATATAGACCATGTTTTTACAACTAAAAAATATCTCAAAACAATACCATCACCGCAACGGCACGGCCATTAATGCGCTGTCGAATGTTTCGGTAACGATTGAACAAGGGCAGTTTGCAACCATTTCCGGGCCTTCAGGCTCCGGAAAGTCCACGTTGCTGTTTACCATGGGAGGATTGCTACGCCCCTCTTCAGGCAATATCATATTTAATGGTCAACCCTTGCATGATGCCAATGACATAACGCTTTCCGAGTTCAGAAAAAACCACGTTGGGTATGTCATGCAGAATTACTGTTTGGTTCCCTATCTCACGGCGGAAGAGAATGTGATGATCCCACTTTCCCTTTTGCAAAAAGATAAAGCCAAGCAAAAAGAAACCGCCCGTGAATTGTTGGCAACAGTGGGGCTTTCCGACAGGATAGAACACTATCCGAAAGAACTGTCATCCGGGCAGCAGCAACGGGTAGCTATTGCCCGGGCGCTGTCAAACAACCCATCCCTCATTCTTGCTGATGAACCCACCGGCAACCTCGACCCTTCATTGGCCGCCGAAATTCTTTCCCTGCTGAAACGATTGAATGAAGAAAAGGGAATTACCATTGTCATGGTGACGCATAGCCCTGAAGCGGCAAGCTATGGGAATATTCAAATACAGTTGAAAGATGGAAAGATGGCAGATGCCCACCTTTCTTTAGCCAAAGAAGTGCTTGTATAAGCTGAACAATCTCAGCTTTGTTATACTCAATGGCAACAGGTTTTCCCGTGCCAAGGGCCGGGAAAACCTGTTGCGGCGCAGTATTACGCCTTCCGGTTTTGGTCGGTACTCTTCTCGGTAACGCTTAAAAATAGCTTTACCATTCTTTATATTTTAACCCCGGTTCACAACCCTGCCGTGGTCAAGGGGGTTAAATGTTTCCCACCCCAAAAAAAATCCCACCAATCATTTGGTTGCCCCATCGCTTTCATCGTAATATTGCAATCAAATAACCAATACCATCATGGGAGTCACCAAAACAGAGCATTTCACAGAATCACAGAACGAGTTGGCGAACATCGCCAAAGCGCTGGGCCATCCAGCCCGCATTGCCATTTTGGAGCACTTGCTGAAGGTGGACCGCTGCATCTGCGGCGACATCGTGAACGAGTTGCCGCTGTCGCAACCCACCGTGTCGCAGCATTTGCGGGAGCTGAAAAACGCGGGCATCATCAAAGGCAATGTGGAGGGCACGTCCGTCTGCTATTGCATCCACCGGGAAAACTGGCAGCGCATCCGGCAACGGCTCACCGCGCTGTTCGATGCCCTTAAAAATTGTAAACCCGACTGTTGTTAAAATGAGGTTTAGAAAAGTTTAGGAGGTTTAGAAAGTTTAGTTCTAAACCTGCTAAATCTCCCTAAACCTCGCTAAACCTCTTTCAAGAATCATGAAAAATTCAGAAGAACTCAAAGAAATCGTTCGGCAGAAGTACAGCGAAATAGCGCTGCAATCGAAAGAAGAAAACGAAAAATCCTGCTGCGGCGCCGGTGGTTGCTCCACCGTGGATTACACCATTTTCAGCGAAGACTACAAGGCGCTCGAAGGCTACGCTGCCGGTGCCGACCTTGGCTTGGGCTGCGGCCTGCCCACCAAATTCGCCCAGATTAAAAAGGGCGATACGGTGGTGGACCTCGGTTCCGGCGCCGGCAACGACTGCTTCGTCGCCCGCGCCATTGCTGGTGAAAGCGGCAAAATAATCGGCCTCGACATGACGGAGGCCATGATTGAAAAGGCGCGCGATAACGCCGCCAAGCTCGGCTTCAACAACGTCGAGTTCCGCTTCGGCGACATCGAGAAGATGCCCATCGGTGGCAACAGCGCCGACGTAGTGGTGAGCAATTGCGTGCTCAACCTGGTGCCCAATAAAGCGCTGGCTTTCCGGGAAATTTACCGCATCCTCAAGCCCGGAGGCCATTTCTCTATTTCCGACGTGGTCATCGTGGGCCAACTGCCTCAGCGCCTCCAAGCCGACGCCGAAATGTACGCCGGCTGCGTGGCGGGTGCCATCCAGAAAGACGAGTACCTCGGCATCATCCGCAAAACGGGCTTCGAAAACATCACCGTTCAAAAAGAAAAAGCCATCACCATCCCCGATGAGATTTTGAAAAACTACCTCAGCGAGGAGGAACTGGCAGCGTATAAAAATGGCAGCGTGGGTGTTTTCAGCATCACCGTTTACGGCGACAAACCGGTGGTAAATAAATGCGACTCCCGCAGCGGGTGTTGTTGAGCCACCGCGAAATACTCCGGTCAGGCAGGCAGACTTGGAAATCCTTTCCGCTATTTTTTGAAAAAATACAATTTGTGAAACCCAAACACTTTCCCGATAAACTCACTTCTTACTGCCAGAGCCTGGTTCAGGGCTTTGCTGAAATTCCCGAAGGGCGAAAAAAACTCTTAGAACAACTCGGCGCCTATATCGCCCGGAAACGGAGCGAAGGCCTTCCGGCCAACATCATCGTTATATGCACGCACAACTCCCGCCGCAGCCACATCGGCCAGCTTTGGCTGTGGGCCGCGGCGCAGTGGTACGGCGTTGACGAGGTACACACGTACTCCGGCGGCACGGAGGCCTCGGCCTTCAACCACCGCTCGTTGGCGGCACTGCAACGGGCGGGCTTCCCACTGACGAAGCGCACGGAGGGCAGCAACCCCGTGTACGCATTAGACACTGGCAACGGCGGGGAGCAGTTGCTTTTTTCAAAAAAATACGATGAAGCGCCCAACCCGAAGAAGGCTTTTGCCGCGGTTATGGTCTGCTCCGAAGCCGGCGCCGCATGCCCCTTTGTGCCAGGCGCTGATGACCGGTTTTCGATTCCCTACCAAGATCCGAAAGACTTGGACGATTCGCCGCAAGAGGTGGCAGCCTACGACGAAAGGGTACGGCAAATTGGACGCGAAATGTTTTATGCCATGCGGCATGCAACGAGGGTTGGGGAGGTTTAGAAAGTTTAAACCAAACCTCCCTAAGTAACGTGTTCGAAATAAGATGTTCTTTTTGAGGCCGCCTCCGGCGGCCTCAAAAGAACAAGGGTGTGTTTTTTCGGCGGCGAAGCCGCC
>SCUG01000582.1 GCA_004297645.1 Saprospiraceae bacterium
CGCTCACCTTGAATCCTGCGCTGACAGGGGCCTTCGATGGCCGGTTCAGGGTGTCCACCATTTACAGGGACCAATGGCGCGGTGTGCAGGAAAATCCCTTTTCCACCTTTTCAAGTGCGCTTGATTTGAAATGGCGCATGGGCCGCAACACGTCAAAATACCATGATTACGCAGCCGTAGGCCTGATGTTTTTTGCCGACAAAGCCGGGGCTTTTGACTTGAGCACCACACAGATTTCCATATCAGGCGCTTACCACAAGGCCCTTGACCTTAGAAATACCCAGTTTCTTTCGCTCGGTTTTCAGGCTGGTATCGCACAGCGTAACTTCAACAATGCCGGAGTTACTTTCGAGGACCAGTTCAATGGCACCACGGGTTACACAGACCAAACCAATGAAAATCTGCCGGAAAACAACTACGCCTACGCCGACTATTCCGTAGGATTGAACTATGTGTACAGCCCCCGTTATACGCGCCTGAAGTTATTCGCAGGCGGTGCACTCCATCATTTATTGAGCACATCCATGAGCTTTTACAAACACTCCGACAGCGAAACCCTGCTTCCAGATAATATGCTGGCAAGGCGGTATTCTGGCCAAATAAGCGCGGTAATTCCCTTGTCAAACAGTGTGCAGTTTTTACCACGTGCTATTTTTGAAAAACAGGATTCTCATATGAAATTGGATGCCGGTGCCAACTTCCGGGTGAACACCAGCGAGTATAAGAATATTGCCATGCATTTTGGCGCCTACCTTCGGCCGGTAGCCAACGAAGACAATTCTTACCGGGTGGATGCAGTAGTTGCCATGCTCGGTTTAGAATTAAATAATGTACTGTTTGGTTTTAGCTACGACCTGAATATGGACCGTGTGGCGTCGTCCAGCCGCCGTGTTTTTGAGTTTTCCATTTCTTACCTTGGGGAATACGAAGACGAAGTTATTCTGTGCCCTAAATTTTAATGACAGTTGTATTGAATAACTTTTCAGAGGGCAAAGATTATTTGACCTCGCATTTTGAGATTTATTTTTGAATATTTTTTCCACTAGGCTATCCACAACTACGAGTTCTGACTATCAGCCGTTTTCCCATCTTATTTGAATAAATTCATTTGAGCCGTCCTTTGTAAAATTTTCAAAGTCAGTAGCATAGAAAATGTTAGCCAAATAGTCAAACTGCTCGTTGTTAGTATCTTAATTTCAAGATTATTTGCCATCACCATGTAGTAAACGTAACTTTACTGTCCTATTTTTGTTCAAGGCTAATCCTTCACAAGCCGCTTCTTGACATACTTTGAGAAACCTCTTTGTAACATCTTATCATGTTGCACGTATCATGCAACATGTGATTCCAACAGGTATTCTTAACTTCGGCATTGCCATTGGGAATGCTATCGTTTCGTCAAAAAGTACGACCGCTAAAAAGCTTTCAATTAGCTTTGCGTCATGGGTCATTACTTTTGAGGAGATTTGAATCAAAATTGTCTATAGTATCAGTAAGTTAGATAGGCTCCTGCTACATCTTGTTGTAGCAGGACTTTTTTTTTGCCATTTTACAGACGGAGCACTGTGGACAACAAGTCCTCGTGATAGGTCTTTTATTTACCCTCAACCGCTATATTTGCGCCGCTTTAGGGCGGTAGTATCCGCCTCCGTATTTTCCTTCATTTCAAAAAAAAAGCCAAGACATGAATTACGATTTGATAGTTATCGGGAGTGGCCCTGGTGGTTATGTGGCAGCCATTCGGGCCTCGCAGCTCGGCATGAAGGTCGCTGTTGTGGAAAGAGAATCGTTGGGAGGTATTTGCCTCAACTGGGGTTGCATTCCCACCAAGGCGCTTTTAAAGAGCGCTCAGGTTTTTGAGTATATTTCCCATTCCTCCGATTATGGCATTACCGTGGAGGGAGCTAAAGCCGATTTCGACAATATTATAAAAAGGAGCCGTGGTGTAGCTGATGGCATGAGTAAGGGCATACAGTTCTTATTCCGGAAAAACAAAATCACGGTGCTCAATGGCAACGGGAAGTTGGTGCGTGGCAAAAAGGTAGAAGTCACTGACGCCGGTGGCAGCCGGATGGAGTACTCTGCGAACAACATCATATTGGCCACTGGCGCGCGGGCGAAGGAATTGCCAAATCTCAAAATCGACGGCAAGAAAATAATCGGCTACCGCGAGGCCATGAATCTGACTAAGCAGCCCAAACGAATGGTAGTGGTTGGAGCTGGTGCCATTGGGGTCGAGTTTGCCTATTTCTACCATGCCATAGGCACCGAAGTTACAGTGGTGGAATTTTTGGAGCAGGGGCTTGTGCCCCGCGAAGATGCCGACATATCGAAAGAGCTGGCCAAGCATTTTAAAAAGAGCGGCATCAAAGTGATGGCAAATACGGCCGTCGAATCAGTTGCTACCACTGGCAAAACCCTCAAAGTAAAGGTAAAGAACCGCAAAGATGGCAAAGAAGAGGAGATAGACTGCGACGTGGTACTGTCGGCAGCCGGGGTTACCCCAAACACAGAAAATATCGGGTTGGAAGCCCTCGGCATCATTACCGACCGTGGCATGGTCAAAGTGGATGAGTTTTACCACACCAATGTGGCAGGGATTTACGCCATCGGCGATATAATTCCGGGACCGGCGCTGGCCCATGTGGCGAGCGCAGAGGGCATTATCTGTGTAGAGAATATCGCCGGAAAATCACCCTCCCCTTTAGACTATAATAATATCCCCGGCTGTACTTATTGCTCCCCTGAGATCGCCTCGGTAGGCTATACCGAACAGGCAGCAAAAGATGCGGGCTATGAACTGAAAATTGGCAAGTTTCCTTTCACAGCCTCCGGCAAAGCCAAAGCTGCCGGTACGCCGGAGGGATTTGTCAAAGTCATTTTCGATGCGAAATACGGCGAGTTTTTGGGTGCTCATTTTATCGGTGCCAACGTGACAGAAATGATTGCAGAAGTGGTGGCTGCACGGAAATTGGAAACCACTGGTCACGAAATCATCAAAACCGTGCACCCGCACCCTACCATGAGCGAAGCTGTGATGGAGGCCGCCGCTGCCGCTTATGGCGAGGTGATCCATCTCTGAATTTTAAGAAAAAATTGTGGCACTGTAAGACGTGTGCCACGATTTTAATCACAGCAACGGGCACGACAATTTCCGGCCATTGGCTGTCCGGCCATTTCAGCTTTTCTCAATCAGTTCGGGTGCTACCGGCAATATTCTTATCTTTCGCCTCTTATTAATTTAGAGCCATCATACCATTGCAAATCATGAAACATTCCTTTCACCTAAGTGCCATCTTTTGTTGCCCCTTCTTATGCCTGACTTTAATTGGACCTGCCACTGGCCAGGTGACCAGCCCACACATGTTGTGCGGCACACGCGACGGCAAAGTTGAGTGGCTTAAAAAATACCAACAAAATCCTGAGGCCTACCCTAAATCGAGCGATACGTTGTTCCTTCCGCTCACTATCCACGTGGTTGGGACCAACGGCGGCGGTGGATATTTTAGCCTGAGCAACGTGCTGCGCTCCGTGTGTACGCTGAATGAAGATTACATCGAGTCAGGCATCCAGTTTTACATTGCCGGCGCCATAGATTCAATCGCCAATTCGACCTACAACAACCATAATTTTCAGACAGGATCCGAGATGATGTCGCTTTATCATGTGCCCAATACGGTGAATTGCTACATTCCGAACAGCCCGGGGGATGGGCTTTGCGGGTACAGCGATTACAATCTCGGCATCACCATAGCCAAAGGATGTCTCGGTCCAGGCGACCATACTTTTGCCCACGAAATGGGGCACTACCTGTCGCTGCCGCACCCATTCTGGGGATGGGAAGGTTTTGACCATGACTATTCGGAACCCGCACCTGTGCAGATAAACGACGCCATAGTAGAGCGGGTAGATGGCCAATATTGCAACATCGCCGGCGATGGATTCTGTGACACGCCGCCTGATTACCTCAACTATCGCTGGCCTTGTGACGGCCAAAGCAACAGCACCCTCATTCAGACCGACCCCACCGGTGCTACCTTTCAGTCGGACGGCACGCTTATCATGTCTTATTCCTACGACAATTGTTCGAGCAGGTTTTCTGAGCAACAATCGGCAGCCATGCGGGCTAACATCCTGACTGAAAAAGCGGAATTTCTGAACAATGACACGCAGTTGTATCCGCTTTCCACAGAGCCTCTCACAGTGTATTCCCCGGAAGAAGGCTCGTTGCAGGAGGAATACAAGAACGTGACTTTCACCTGGGGTGCTATTCCGCATGCAGATATTTATATGCTGGAAGTTTCCCCCCTTGCATCGCTCAATCCTGTGCAGTTTCGGTACATCCAGGCCGATACCACCGTGTTCAGCAATGTTTTGTTAAAAAACAAGAATTATTATTGGCGGGTAAGCGCATACAACAACTGGAACACCTGCCTCGTGACTTCCGAAATTTTTACCTTCAAAACAGGAAGTCTCACGGCTGCGCATGACATTGCATCGCTGACCGGAATGTCCATCCGGCCGAACCCTGTGTCTGCCGGGCAAAATATTTCTTTGAACCTGACCATCAGCGAACCCTTCGAAGGTGCAGTGGAAATACTCAGGCCTTCCGGCCAAAAGGTGTTTTCGGAAAACTGGCAACTGGCAGCAGGG
>SCUG01000583.1 GCA_004297645.1 Saprospiraceae bacterium
GGCTCAGAGGCGGATAAAATGAAATTTGCCAACGGCATCAATGGCTTGGTCGTGCAATTTGTCCGGCTCGATGTTTTTGAAAACGACAGTGAAATGCTGGTCATGGAGCGCCTGTACCCATTGGATTTCCGGGCTTACGAGCACGAAAAACGGCTGCTCTGGATGGACGTTTTTGAAGATGAAATCGGGCAGTTGCACAAAGCAGGTTTCGTCCACCGGGGTTTGCAGCGCCCCTCCAATATGCCCGGCATGGTTTACGACAACATCTTCCTCACCCCGGCGGGTATCCGCCTCATTGACGTTGGCATTTCCGCTTTGAAAAACCAGGTGGGCGAGCGGCTTTTCGAGCGCTTTGCAGAGCAGGAACTGGAGGAGTTTGAGAAGTTCCGGGAGTTTTTTCTTTCACGATAAGCTCACCTTTATCCAGCTAAATCCTGAAAGATTTTTGGACAAACTCATCTATGGAAACATGGTCTATGATGGATGATTTTAGTATCTTGTGGCACTGTCAAAGTTAAGTCCCCTATGAGAAATATTCAGACCAGGCTCCAAAGCAACTCAATCCAACACCGTGAAAGCGGCACGTGGTTCGACACTTTGATTTCAATGGCAACCTTCAAGGATGTGCCTAGTCTGGATGGGAAATGGCTGTTTGATTGGAAAAAAGAAGTGCCACGTGTTCCAGTCTATAAATTGGTCACCGTTGAAAACCCCGAAACCATTCAAGGCTTGATGAGCGTGGAAGAAAACAAAGGTTTTCTCTTTGTGCCTTTGATTGAAAATGCCCCGCACAACAGGGGCAATAACAAGGAATACAGGGGGATTCCCGGCAACCTGATTGCCTTCGTGTGCAAATTGTCCGACGAACGGGGCTATGGCGGCTACGTGGCTTTCGATGCCAAAACGGCGTTGAAGGAACACTACCGGAACACGCTCGGAGCGCAGGCAATCGGTCATTCAAGCCGGATGTTCATAGACGAAAAGCAGGCGCGAGAATTGATTCTTTTTCACTTTCCAAAATCCTGACAACATGAAATTCATAGAACCCGATGATGTGGATTTAACTGTTAATCCAAAACATCTCACAAAAGAAGAAGCCGAAGAAATCTCCACCTTCATTCAACAATACAAAGCCAGCCACGGCAAAGTGCCCACAGCCCTCAAAGTCGAATTCACCGACCGGAAAGACCTCGACTTTCTCATCGCCTTGCTCCAGCGGTTGAACATAAAATGGACGCTTTTGGAAAACTGATTTGTCAATCCCCAGCCATTTTATGGCCGGGTCGCCTTGAGGTGTGGCATAGGCTGTTTCATATTGGCGTATTCCTGTTATTGTCGTTCCCACCACTTTTGTTCCGTTAATTTTGGCTTCCGTTAAAAATTGACGGTAGTTCTTCGAGCGGCAGGGTTTTGAACCCGCCCTCCTTTTTTCCATTCAACCTCCCTTCTGCCGGCGGCGGCCCAGAGGCGCCGGGACAGGCCTTTCAACCGGCGCTTCTGCCCTTGATAAACAAGCCAGCACCCTCAGGCGCAACCAACACCCACGCCTTCCATGATGCCGTCCCGTTTTTACCCGGCCAGGCTTCTCCCACTCCCACCGATTGCGGCATTTTCAGTAGTTTTGCTTCAAATTCAGGTCAAATGCAACTTTCAAAAGTCATCTTCTGGGACACGGATTATTCCCGCATTGATTGGGAAAAAAAAGCCCGGTACGTTATCGCACGGGTGTTGATGTATGGCACGGTGAGCGATTGGAATGTCATTAAAGCATTTTATGGATTGGAGCGCATCAAAGAAGAAATGCTGAAAGAAAGAAGCTTAGACAAAAAGACACTTAGCTTTTTAAGCTGCATCTTCGAACTGCCTAAAGAAAAATTCCGATGCTACACCGAACCGCAGCCCTACCCGCCACACTGGAACTTCTGAAAAACATCATGGCAAAGCCTGCCCTTTCAGGCTTTTACTTAGCAGGCGGCACGTCGCTGGCGTTGCAAACCGGGCACCGGCTTTCGCGTGATTTGGATTTTTTTGGAAAACGCCCTTTCGAGGCGCAGGAAATCCTGGATGAAATGCACGGCTTGGGGCCTGTCTCCCTGATGTCCCAAAGCAAGAATATTCTGATACTGAATGTCAGGGAAGTCAAAGTGGATTTTGTGAACTACCGTTATCCCGTTATCGCGCCGCCCGTGGAGGAAGCAGGTATGCGGTTGCTTTCCACGCAGGACATCGGCGCCATGAAATTGGCGGCTGTTGCGGGGAGGGGCAGGAAACGGGACTTTTATGATTTGTACTTCCTTTTGCAGCAATATTCCTTGCCGGAATTGATGCGGTTTTATTTGCAAAAATTCGATGATGGCTCCGAGTTCATGGTCGTTAGAAGTTTGACGTATTTCGAGGATGCCAGCCAGGATGAGGAGGTTACTTTGTTGAAAGGAAAAGTAAAGTGGGACGCTGTTAAAATGGCCATTTCGAGGGAGGTTAAAAAACATTACAGGTAATTGTTGCCGGGCATATAACCGCCACTCCCGCCGCCCTCCTTTTTTCCATTCAACCTCCCTTCTGCCGGCGGCGGTTCCGGGGTGCCGGGACAGGCCTTTCAACCGGCACTTCTGCCCTTGATAAACAAGCCTGCACCCTCCGGCAAGCACACCCACGCCTTCCATGATGCCGTCCCGTTTTTATCGCTACTTTTGCTATTCCTCAAACGCACTAAACGAAACTTATGGACCTGCACCAACAATTCGATGAAATAGCGACGCTCATCCAGGCGGCAAGGTCGAAGGCTTTTTATGAAGTCAACCGGACGATGGTGGAGCTTTATTGGGAAATTGGGAAATACATTTCCGAGCGCACCCAGAATGGCAACTGGGGAAAGTCGGTCGTAAAAAACCTGGCGGATTATCTCCAGACCAATGTGCCCAACCCCAAAGGTTTTTCCGCCCAGAACCTTTGGAGAATGAAGCAATTTTACGAGACCTACCTCGACGATGAAAAACTCTCACCACTGGTGAGAGAAATTAGCTGGACAAACCACCTGCTCCTGCTTTCAGGCACAAAATCAGCAGAAGAAAAGGAATTTTACCTGCGCCTCGCCATTCGGGAACATTACAGCAAGCGGGAATTGGAAAGGCAACTCAACAGCGGATTGTTTGAGCGGGTCATATTTTCCAAAAAGGGCAACCTGCCCGAAATCCTTCCCGGCAAAGACTTGCGGGAGTTCGGCTTTCGGGACAACTACCTCGTGGACTTCCTGCACTTGCCCGACGCTCATTCGGAAAAAGACCTGCGCAAGAGCATTTTGAAAAACCTGAAAAACTTCCTCCTTGAATTTGGCAAGGACTTCATTTTGGTCGGAGAGGAATTTCCCGTTTTAGCCGGCAACGAGGATTTTCACATTGACCTGCTTTTCTTTCACCGGGAACTGCGCTGCCTCGTTCCGTTCGATTTGAAAATTGACCGGTTCAAACCGGAGTATGTCGGCAAAATGAATTTCTACTTGGAAATCCTGGACAGGAGCTACAAAAAGGAACACGAGAACCCCAGCGTAGGCATCATCCTTTGCAAGGAAAAAAACGATGAAATCGTGGAAATTGCGCTGAACCGAAGCTTGTCGCCGATGCTCATCTCATCTTACGAGACCCGGCTGATTGACAAGAATCTGCTGCGGGAAAAGCTGCACGAGTTTTATGAGATTTCGCTTTTGGACCAGGGAGGGTAGCCACGCCGGCCGCCCACCTTCCACTCCCCCCGCCTTCCTTCTTTCCATTCAACCTGCCCTTTTGCCAGCGGCGGTTTGCGGGCGGAATTGTGAAAAAGTTGTACTTTTGAAAAAAAACAGGGCATGACTACTACCGGCGTTCAGCAAGAAATCCAAATCCGTCTCGAAAACAAGCTCGTCGCAGCCTTGCCTCAGGAACTGGCAGACTTGGCAACTGCCATTGAAAAATCAAAATACATTTTATCGCTCGAAAAAGACTTCGACAGCGAAGGAGCGGAACCTTATCCAAGTGAAGTATGGATAAAAGCTATTCGGTTCATTTCAGGTTATGCTGCATGGCTTTTCCGGCTTTTTGGAAAGACTATTGCCCTGCCGGAAATATATCATGCACCTGAAAGCAGCATTGACATTTACTGGGAAAACGAGCGGTTCAATCTCCTAATCAACATTCCCGCTGATGAATCGCCTGCCACGTTTTACGGCGATGACTTTGGCAAACAGGTGACGCAAGGAAAATTCGACCCGGAGAATTTTCAAAATGCCCTGCTTCCTCATCTTTCCATACTTGCCTGACCATGTGGGAAATCGAGTCAATTCCCGACGAAACCCACCTATTTTACCGCCTTCACAAAAGTTTCATCGTGGAAGGTGAAGTTTTACCCGGCGCATTCCAGGAAAGGGGCGAGGGCAATGAGCGGGGTATGTCCACGGATTGGGCAAAATATTCCACTGCCGGGGAAGCCTTGCATCGCTCTAAAGCTCCGCATGAAAATGCAATCGTTCAATTTCACGTAGGCAAAATCAGGTCACTGCCGTCATTGGAAGTTGTTCATGCTCCCATGGCTGACAACCGGGCGCATTGTCACATCAAAGGCATTCCTCACGAAAGGCAATTAAAAACACAGGTTCGCTTTTTACTCAAACGGTCATTCAAGTGGTGTATCGAGCCTGAAGACACTTTGCTGACAAAAAATGATTGGAACTTCTGAACCTGCCCGCCAGCCGCCCACCTTCCACTCCCCCCGCCCTCTTTCTTTCCATTCAACCTGCACTTTTGTTGCCAATTCGTGTAATCAAACCCTCGTCCGCTGCAATACCCCGTCCCGCTGATGCCGCTCTATCGCCAGCGTGAGCAGGCGGTTAATCAAATCAGCGCAGGTGGTTCGTTTGGTTGCCTTTTTGCTCATCCCGGATGTTTGAATGGAAGGAGGTAAGATAGGAAATTGGGCAGGGTTTACGGTTCGAAAAAGCGGTCGAACCCTTTGCTGCGAAGGCCGCTTTTCAGTTCCTCATCTTTTGTCCAAAGGCGGGCGCCGAGTTCGAGGGTGAGGGCGACGAAGGCGGTGTCGTTTTCATCAATGTCCTTGCATAACCGAAATGCTTCCATAGCATTGGAAAACGAAATCAACCCTTCATTTACAAAGTGGATATTCAAAAGTAATTTGTTTAAAACTTCGAGTAATTCTTCTTCCGACAGCTTTGATTTTTTCAGCAATCGTCCTTTGTGCTTGAAAATTTCAGTGAACAAATAGTTGGGGCTGCAAAGTTGAAATTCTTCCTGAGACAGGATAAAAGCCCTTGCCTTTGCATTTTTGGATTGTAAGGCGCTAAAAAATATGCTCGTGTCAACGACAAGGTTTTCCATTACCGGTCAGGATTGAGGAACCATTCTTTGTTTTTTGCCCACCAATCCTTATTGATTTGCTCGCCTATTTCTTCAATACTTTCATCAAAGCAGGCTTTACCAATGAGGTGTTCGAGCCTCATCTTTTCCAAAAACTCAAGTAATAAGTTAACGTCCACTGCCTTTTTATCAATAGAAACGATGTACTGGTCATCGGTTGAACGGACGGTGATGGGCGAAGCCATTGTATTTTCCATGTTCAAGATTTTTTTTGTGCAAACAAATTTACGGTAAAATCGCCGGCGCGCAAACCGGCCATCAAAACCTCGTCCGCTGCAAAGCCCCGTCCCTTTTGTGCCGCTCTATCGCCAGCGTCAGCAGGCGGTCAATCAAATCGGGGTAGGCGATGCCCGCCTGTTCCCACAGCTTCGGGTACATGCTGATGTTGGTGAAGCCGGGCAGGGTGTTTGGCTCGTTGACGCAGACCGTGTCGTCGTCCACGAGGAAGGCATCTAAGCGGGAGAGGCCCTCCAGACCGAGGACGTGGTATGCCTTGAGCGCCGTAGCCCTGATATTTTCAACGGCACGGGCGCTGATGTCGCGGGCGGGGATGACCACCTTCGCCGCATCGGGCGAAAGGTATTTGCTCTCGTAATCGTAAAACCCTTTTTCCATCACGATTTCCCCCACGCCACTGGCCTGGGCGTTCTCCATATTTCCCAAAACAGCCGTCTCGATTTCCCGGCCTTTGATGCCTTGCTCCACCAAAACTTTGGTGTCGTACTTGAAAGCCAGTGCCACGGCATCGCGCAATTCCCGCTCGTTCTCCGCCTTGCTGATGCCCACGCTGCTGCCCATGTTGGCGGGTTTTACAAAAATAGGGAAGCCTAATTTTCCGGCGATAGCCGGGAAGTCGGGTTGCTCGTGTTTGAAAATCGTCACCCAGGGCGCCACGAAGATGCCGGCGTCGCGCAGCAAACGCTTCGTGACGTCTTTGTCCATCCCCGCCGAAGAACCCAAAACCCCCGGCCCCACGAACGGCAACCCCAACAGCGACAGCAACCCCTGCAAGGTGCCGTCTTCGCCGAACGGCCCGTGGATGATGGGGAACACCACGTCTATCTTGGGGAATTGGGGAATTGGGGAATTGGGAAATTGGGTATCGCCGGGTTGGTAAAAAATCACCTGCCCCGCACCTGGCGCCAATGCCAGCAGCCGGCCGGCTTCACTGCCTTCGATGCTTTTCATTTTGAAAAAATCCGCCTCGGAAAGATGGAACCACTGCCCGTTGCGGGCCACGCCGATGACTTCGACGCGGTATTTTTCTTTGTTAATGGCGGTGTAAATGTTGCGGGCGGAGTTCATCGAAACTTCGTGTTCGGGGCTGACGCCGCCGCAAAGGATGGCTACGGTGAGTTTGTCGGGCATGTTGTCTTTTTAGGAGATGGTTGGGTCGGTTATAGGCAGGTCACGGTTTAACCATTGTTGGATGATAGACTGAGACTCTTCATTCGAAACCCAATTTTCTTCATCGAAACTTTCTTCCAAAGCAGTGTCCAGTTCGCTTTGTTCGTTTGGCGTCAATTCGTCCCACCAATCGCTGTCTGGATTTTTTTCTTTTGTTGGCATCGGTAAGAATTAAGTGGCCAAATCCTCTACGCTCACTTCATAAACAAGCAAAATCTCTTTCAATTCCTGAAGAAACTTTGCTTTTCTGAATTCATACTGTTTGAGCATAAACTTGTTTTCCCTCGGCAGATGGAGCTTTATGAGTTGGTTCAAATCCCGCAATTGCTCTAAAATATCAGCCATTCTGCTGATTTGGGGGTCGGTATCTAATGCTTCTTTCATGATTGAAATGTTAAGTTGAGAACCGGATTTCGACATAGCCTTTTGGAAACTTGCGTCCTGCCCGGTTCTCTTTAGTTTTGCTGAACCAGCTATTCCAATAAGCCAAATCCGATTGCGTAAAAAAATAATCCCTGTGGCCCTCCGGAAAAATTTGTTCAATATAAGCATCTAACCTGTATTCTGCTATTGCCGGCCTGTTCAAAAACTGTCTTTCGAGTTGGCTCTCTTTTTCAATAGAAATTTGAAAATCCAATAAGGTAACGAAATCAAGGTCTGCGGGGTTTGTTTTTTTGGTTAAAAAACTTCCATCGAGCCATTGGGTGAATTCTGTGGTTATTTCATTTTGAAAATCACCAACATACCGAAGGTAATTTCTGAAAATCTCATGCCTTGTAGATGTTACTTCAAAAGCTGTTACAAAGAATTCTTTGAATTCAGCTAAGGTCAACGTGATTCGTTCGTAAGGCATTAAAAGTCCCCGGCTATCGAATTGTATTGCCATTTGCTCATAGTTAGTTTTCTTTCAAAACACCTCCGGCCGCATCTGCGGAAAAAACAGCACCTCCTGAATACTCGCCTGATTGGTCAGCAACATCGCCAGGCGGTCAATGCCGATGCCGATGCCCGACGTAGGCGGCATGCCGTATTCCAGCGCCCGCAGGAAATCGTGGTCAATGAACATGGCCTCGTCGTCGCCGCGCTCCATGAGGCGGGCCTGCTCCCCGAAGCGCTCCCGTTGGTCAATGGGGTCGTTCAGCTCGGTGTAGGCGTTGGCGACTTCCTTGCCGTTGACCATCAGCTCGAAGCGCTCGACGAGGCCGGGCTTGCTGCGGTGTTTTTTGGTCAACGGCGACATCTCCACCGGGTAGTCCATGATGAAGGTGGGCTGGATGTAATGCCCCTCCGCTTTTTCGCCAAAAATTTCGTCAATGAGCTTGCCTTTGCCCATGCTTCCGTCCGTTTCGAGGTGGAGTTTTTTGCAAACCTCCCGCAGGGCGGCTTCGTCCATTTCGGAAACGTCAATGCCAGTGTGTTCCCGGATGGCCTCGAAAATAGTCACCCTTTTGAACGGGGCTTTGAAGCTGATGTTGGTTTCCCCGACTGTCAGTTCCGTCGTGCCGCAAGTGTCGAGCGCCGCCCGTTCGAGCATCTTTTCGGTGGTGTCCATCATCCAGAAATAATCCTTGTAGGCCACGTAAAATTCGAGGATGGTAAACTCCGGGTTGTGGGTGCGGTCCATGCCCTCGTTGCGGAAGTTTCGGCTGAATTCATAGACCCAGTCGAAGCCGCCAACGATGAGGCGTTTGAGGTAAAGCTCGTTGGCGATGCGGAGGTAAAACGGTACGTCGAGCGCATTGTGATGGGTGGAGAACGGGCGTGCCGCCGCGCCGCCGGGGATGGGTTGCAGCACCGGCGTGTCCACCTCGAAAGCCCCCTGGCCGTTCAGGAAATTGCGGAGTGAGTTCACCATTTTGGTGCGCTTCAGGAAAGTTTCTTTCACCTCCGGGTTCACCACCAAATCCACGTAGCGCATGCGGTAGCGGAGTTCCGGGTCGGTGAAAGCGTCGTGGACGTTGCCTTCGGCATCTTTCTTCGGCGTGGGCAGCGGGCGAAGGGATTTGGCGAGCAGCTTCAGCGCCTGCACGTGGATGCTCGTCTCGCCGGTTCTCGTGGTAAAAGTGTAGCCTTTTACGCCAATGAAGTCGCCGATGTCGAGCAGCTTTTTTATGAAAACATCGAAGAAGGTGCAATCATCGCCCTGGCAAAAATCGTCGCGGCGCAGGTAAAGCTGAATCTTCCCGCTCGAATCCTGGAGGTTCATAAACATGGCCTTGCCCGCCTCGCGCTGCGCCATCACCCGGCCGGCCACACAGACTTCCTGGTAGTTGAGGCGGTTTTTGGCGCCGTCTTCCAGCACTTCTTCCTTGTAATTTGCCAGGATTTCGGCGGCAGTTACATTCACCGGGTAGGCTTCCGGGGGGAATGGGTCAATGCCGAGGTCTTTGATTTTTTGCAGGTTTTCCCTGCGAACGAGTTCTTGGTCGGACATAAATGGTTGAATGGTTGGATGGTTGGATGGTTGAAAAGCCATTCAGCCATTCAACCATTCAACCATTAAAAATGGCTGTAAAAATAGTGGTTTGAATGGGCAAATGAAATCTTTTGAAAAACAAGCCCAAAATTGAAAAAGCCTGACTGGTGCTATTAATTTCAGGGTCAATTTTCATTCAAATGACAGACGCTGACCATTGAAACTTTTAGCTTAACCGTGCTGGCACGGATAGCCCTCGCCTCCCTGCTCGTCAGCACCCAACTCAAAATCACCACACCTTACTGCTGGCACATCAACAGGAAATGGGAGCCTACCGCTTAGAGCTTGTTTGGGATTTAGCTTCCGCCGAAAAAACGCCTCTTTTTTGAAGATACTTCGTTGGGAAAATAGTCACGTTCCCGATAGGTATCGGGATTGTCTATGCTCCCACTCTTCCGCCATCCCGATATAAAGCCGGGACAGGTTGTCTCATCAAAAAACTGACGCTTATTCCCTCGAAACCCAAATTCCCAACAAGCTCTAAAGGAAAATCCACCGGCAATTATTTCACAGAAAACCTGTAAACCGTCGTCGTGCGGTAAGTATCCCCAGGTTTGAGCACCACGGAGGGGAAACCGGGCCGGTTGGGCGAATCGGGGAAGTGCTCGGTTTCGAGGCAAAAGCCGTCGCGGTCGTTGTACACCCTGCCGCCCTTGCCGGTGTAAGCTCCATCCAGAAAATTCCCGGAATAAAACTGAAGGCCCGGCTCGGTCGTCAGTACCTCCATAACCCGGCCGCTGACCGGCTCGAAGACCGTGGCAGCGAGGTTCAGTTCCCCGCCGGGATTGGGGTGGCCGAGCACCCAGCAATGGTCGTATCCCTGACCAAATCGCATCTGGGTGTCAATGGCGTTTATGTCGCGTCCGATGGGTTTGGCTGTCCTGAAATCTAACGGGCTATCATTCAAAGAGCGGATCTCGCCGGTGGGAATGAGAGTCTCATCCACCGGGGTGAACGAGCCGGCGTTTATCTGCAACACATGGCCCAGCACGTCGTCCTTCATGCCGCCGGTGAGGTTGAAATAGGAGTGGTGGGTGAGGTTGATGATGGTAGTTTTGTCTGTTTGTGCGGAGTATTTTATGCAAAGCTCAGCGGAATCGGTGAGGATGTAAATCACCTGTACGTCGAGATTGCCGGGATAGCCCTCCTCCATATTGGCGCTGCGATAGCGGAGGCGAAGCCCCACGCCGCCGTGGTGAGTGGGAGAATCCACGGAATTGACGGTGAGCACTTCGGCCTGCCACACCACCTTGTCGAAGCCTTTGAGGCCACCGTGCAGGTGGTTGGGGCCGTTGTTGACAGCGAGCTTGTATTCTGTTCCCTCGAGGGTGAAACGGGCCTTGCCGATGCGGTTGCCGTAGCGCCCAACGAGGGCACCGAAGTAGGGGCTATCAGCGATGTACTGGCTGAGTGAATCATAGCCGAGAGTTACATCTTCTAA